>DGUF01000126.1 GCA_002394525.1 Lachnospiraceae bacterium UBA4317
CACGCCGCTCTTGTGGGCACGCTCGATATTGTCGCCGAAGGGGAAGAAGGCGTCGGAGCCCAGGGTCACGCCGGTGTTGCCGGCCAGCCAGGCCTTCTTTTCCTCAGCGGTGAAGACCTCGGGTTTTCTGGTGAAAAGAGCCTCCCACTTGCCGTCGTCGAGAACATCCATATATTCCTCGCCGATGTAGAGATCGATGGCATTGTCGCGGTCCGCCCTGCGCACATCCGCCTTGAAGGGAAGGTCCAGGACCTTGGGGCACTGGCGCAGATACCAGTTGTCCGCCTTCTGGCCGGCCAGACGTGTGCAGTGGATGCGGGACTGCTGCCCGGCACCGATGCCGATGGCCTGTCCGCCCTTGACGAAGCAGACGGAGTTGGACTGGGTGTATTTGAGGGTGATCATGGCGATGGCCATGTCGTCCCTGGCCGCGGCGGGCAGGTCCTTGTTTTTCGTCACGATATTGGCAAAGAGGGCGTCGTCGACGACCAGCTCGTTGCGGCCCTGCTCAAAGGTGATCCCGTAGACCTGCTTTTTCTCGATGGGAGCGGGCCTGTAATCGGGGTCGATCTGCAGGATGCAGTAGTTGCCCTTCTTTTTGCTCTTGAGGATCTCGAGGGCGTCGTCGTCATAGGCGGGAGCGATGATGCCGTCGGAAACCTCGGGCTTGATCAGGCTGGCCGTGCAGGCATCACACTTGTCGGACAGGGAGATAAAATCTCCGAAGCTGGACATCCTGTCCGCGCCGCGGGCGCGGGCATAGGCGCTGGCCAGAGGGGTCAGTTCCCCTGCGTCCTCAACCCAGTAGATCTTTCTCTCCACCTCGGAGAGGGGAAGGCCGATCGCGGCGCCGGCCGGCGAGACGTGCTTGAAGGAGGTCGCGGCAGGTTTGCCGGTCGCGGCCTTGAGCTCCTTGACGAGCTGGTAGCCGTTCAGGGCATCCAGCAGGTTGATATAGCCGGGACGGCCGTTCAGAACAGTGATGGGAAGGGCGGACCCGTCCTCCATATAGACGCGGGAAGGCTTCTGATTGGGGTTGCAGCCGTACTTGAGCTGCATGGAATTGATTTCGTTGCTCATAGGGTTCCTTTCTTTGGAGCGATTGGATTATGGCTTTTAGCTATTAGCTATTAGCTTTTAGCCATTAATTTGAATGTCCACTGCTTTAGCTGACAGCTGACAGCTTCCATCACACATTTTTATTAATGATCCTGCTCTCGGTCTCTCCTGTCGCGATGTCAATGAAGCGCACAAAGAGGGAGACCTTGTTGTCCTCATTAAGGGCCTTCCAGATCCGGTCCGCGAAGGTGTCGATATCCGCGGTGAAGGAGCTGTCGAAGGCAAGCTTCACAGGCTCTCCGGCAAAGGAGGGAAGCGGGTCGCCGTCTCCCTGATAGGTGGAGATGAAGCGTCCCTGCCCCGCCGCAGGCTTCTCATAGGCAAAAGTCTGCCTCAGGCAGGAGGAGGGGTCGCCCTCGTCCGACTTGAGAATGGACATGGCAAAGTTGTAGGTCCCGGCCTCTACGTGGAGGACGCCGGAGATCCTGGGGGTATAGTTGGGGGCATCCGGCTCAAAGGTCCGGCTGCGGAGCGACTGCTCAAAGGTCATCTGGCGGTCCAGTCCCTCGTAGATTGTGTCTGTCTGGTCGCCGTTTGTGACGATGGTCTTGTTGCCCAGAACGCGGACCGGCGCGTAAATGATCAGGCTGGGATCCTCCATCTTTGAAGGGTCATAGGCCTCCGTCCGGATCCCCTTGCCTTCCGTCACAAAAACCCTGTTGCGGCTGTTGGCGCTGCGGCCCATGATGAAATAGGCGATGACCGCCTTGCTGCCGTCCGCGCTCCTGCCGATGGTAATTCCCCTTCCGGGATAACTGATCTCTCTGAGAATTTTTTCCAGATCTGCCATTTTTTACCTCCATGAGAAGCGCACTGCTGCGGGATCCTTCAAAAGATCCCCGGGGCCTGCGGCGCTCCGGCACATCCCCCGTATAAACAATTATATAATGTAATGAGAGAACCATGTTACCAGATTATTTCTATTCTATCAAATCCTTTTTCTCATTTCCACATACCAGTCCGGTGCTGAACACTTCTTTTCTGATTCCCATATATTTTTTCAAAATAATCCACCTTTTTCACATAGTATCTGCTATAATATCCTATGTTATCACTTTAGCATGGTAGCGTGCTAATTTGTTAAACCAATAATTCGTGTACGGGATTGTATCTGCATGAAAGTTTCCGCAGCCAGGTACAGGACTCTGGCATAACCTGACGGCCCCCACCACTTGAGGAGGAAAAATGAACGAATTCTCCAGACTTCTCAGCTCCATAGTCTCCAAAAAGAGCATAAGCATCTCTCAGATGGCTGCTTTTTGCCGGATCGACCGTTCTTCCATGTACAAGATCGTACATGGAAGCCGCAAGCCCTCTTCCGAAGAGCTTGTCTCCCAGATCGCCCTTTATCTGAAGCTGTCTCCCGAGGAGACCGCTATATTGATGGAGAAATACCGTATCATCCAGATCGGGCCGGAAAAATATGTCCACAGGAAGGCTGTCTATTCTTTTCTGAAATCCTGCTTCGACTATGCGCCCGCCTTTTCCCCCCTTTCTCTCCCGGACGACGCAGGCAGCGACCTGTCTCCGGACAGGCAGACCCGGGTCCTTTACGGGGAGACCAATCTCATGAATGCCTTCGGGATGATCATACAGGAGGAGATGTCCAGGCCGGACGGCCTGCTGAACATCAGGATGCAGCCGAGAAAGCCTTTTATCAACCTGATCCGCACCATTGTCGGAGACGGGACGGGGGAAGGATCGCTCCGCATCAGACATGTTTTTGCCCTGGACGGAAATGATGTCATGGGAGACAGCGTCCTGCACAACCTGGACCTGCTCAGTTCCCTGATGCCCGCCTGCAAGATCATTCCCGACTACGAGCTATACTATTATTATACAAATCTGCACAACGGGCTTGTGGCGTTTTACTTCCTGCCCTACGCAGTGATCTCCGGCAGCTGCGTGCTTCAGTTCTCCGTGGACCTGCAGTTTGCGGTCCTCCACAGAGAACCCGAGACCATCGCCTTTTTCAACAGGATCTTTGACGGGATCATCACTGGAAGTATCCCCCTTCTCTCAAAGGTGCGCGATTACAGAGATCTCATCTATTATACCAACCAGAGCCGTGCCGGGCAGAGTCCTGTCTCATTTCAGATGTTTCCCTGCCTGAACTATACTCTGACAGAGGAAATCCTGCAAAGATATGTCGATAAAGTTCTCGATCAGCGCAGCTTTGTCATCAGGGCCGTGCTGGAACAAGGCCGGAAAGACCTGGACAGCATCGCAGGCAGTCCTTCCGTGATCATAACCTCCGAACAGGGGATCCTCCGTTTTATGGAGAGCGGCCGTCTTCCCGAGTATCCTTCGGACATGTATGACCCGATCCGCCCCGCGGACAGATTGGAAATCCTCAGAAAATATGAGGAGATCATTCACAAATACAAGGTCTCCTTCTATATGGTAAAAGAAACCTTTGGCAACACTGCCTCTGAGACAGGCATCTGGGTCGAGGACAAAAAGGCCAGCATTATGCTGCAGGACCAGCGAGGCTCCATCAGGCTCATGACCATACAGGATCCCGGGATCCTGGCTCTGCTGTTTGATTTTTTCCACAATCCTCCCGATATCCTCTTCCACAATACCGAAACATCCCTGGGTTATCTGCACAGGATCATAGAGGATTACTCCAGGATCATTTCGCAGGAACCCTGAAAAGAGCCGGCCCATGCCCCGACTCCAGGCCGTCAGGACCCGGGATCACCTGCATGGAGAAAAAAAGGCCGGAGGCCGCGCCATCAAGGCGCAGCCCTCCGGCCTTTTCAGATCCCGCTTATTCCAGAGGGATCTCCAGCAGCTCACTGTTTGCCGCAAAGAAGGAGCAGCTCTGGTCCAGGACCAGGAAGACCTTTCCTTCCCCGTCAACATAGAAGTTGAAATCGGCGGGGTCGGTCTCCTCCACATACTCCTCCACATCCTTCATGGAGACAGAGGTATATCCCTCCTGCTCCATCCACTCCCGGATCCGCCTGTTCACCAGGTGGCGGAGGCCGTCGTCGGTCCTTCCGGTGACGTCCTCCAGGGTGAGGCGTTTTCCGTCGGCCAGCCGGTAGGTGACTCCGCAGAAATAGCCTGCCCTGGCCTTCCCGGTGACCCGGATCTCGGCCATCCGGATGCTCAACAGTCCCTTTCCCGAATAGGTGTCCGTCACACCGACATAGTCAAAATAGGATCCGTCCGGATCTCTGAGATCTCCCGAGATCCCGGCGGAGGGGTTGGTCCTGTCGCCGGCGAAGAAGGCATCCGCCCCTGCCGCCAGCTCCGCGTTGATCCTGTCCGCGAGGGGATAATAGGGGTCTTCGATCCTGACCAGGTCGTAATACCAGGTATAGGGGATCTCCCTGCCCTCAGCCAGAAAGACCTTTCCCGACCGGTCCTCCCTGGAGATGACACATTCCACGGAATCATAGGAGGCGGCGATCTGCGACCGCAGGTCCCTGAGCCTGTCTTCTGCCGTCCCGGCTGTTTTTTCCAGCTCCTGCGCGGCGGCATCCTTCGCTCCGCCCTGCAGGCACTCCTGACAAAAGGCGATGACCTCCTCGTAGAGGGCGCAGCCCAGGGCGCGCTCCGCAAGGCCTTCCTCTTTGGCTGACTGGTCGCCCAACAGCAAAAGGGCCTGCGCATGCCCGGTCATGGCCTGCGCGTTCCCGCTGTCAATGGCAAGGGCCTGCGCATAGCCGGCCGCGGCGGCCTCGTAGTCCTGCTCCTGCATCCTTTCGTCCGCCGCCTTGAGGGCTCTTGCCGTCCTCTGCTCAGGCAGATTCCAGTAATACCAGGCAAAGGCGCATATCAGCGCCGCGGCCAGCAGCGCGATCAGCGGCAGCCTTTTTTTCTTTCCAGTCCCCGCCGGAGTCGCAGGGGCTTCCTGTTCCGGCATCAATTCTTTTTTGTTCTGTTCTTCCATCCATCACTCTTTCTTAAAAAATCACTCACTGCTCCGAAGCGTCATCGCCCCCCGAGGACCGCTCATCCCGGATCTTTGCCAGCAGCTCGCGGTTTCTGATCTCATATTCGTTGAAGCGGGAATTCTCGGTGCCGTCGAAATCAGCTGGGTCGACCGTCCCCTGGTACCAGGTCTTATTTTCGAAATAATCCCGGATCTCCGGGCTGTCGAACTTTCTGCCATGGCGCGCGTAAATTTCATTGATCGCCATCTGCAGGGAATAGTCGTCCAGCCTGCTGAGTTCCTCCCTGCTGTAGGCCCTCTTGTCGCTGTCGGCAAGGATATATCCGCTGTCCGTGGCGTATGAGGCCATCTCGTCCTCTTCCGGGTCTTCCTCCCCGGTCTCGTCTGAGGCTTCCTCGTCCTCTTCCTCCCCGGTCTCGTCTGAGGCTTCCTCGTCCTCCTCTTCCATCAGCTGGCCGATCGAACCGACACCGGTGTGCTCTCCTTCTTCATCTTCCCGGCCGGAGGGTTCCCGCCTCTGTTCGTCAGCGGCTTCCTCCTCTGTGTCCCGGTCTTCTTCCGCGCTCTCTTCCTCTTCTTCCGATTCTTCCTCGTCTTCTTTTTCCGCTTTCTCTTTTTCCGCTTTCTCTTTTTCCGCGGTCCGGTCATCCTCTTTATTTTGGCCGGCTTCCGCAGTCTCTTCGCCGTCGTTCCGGGCCGGCTCCGCCTGTGCCGCTCCGGCCTCCTCCCTCATGGACGGGCCTGCCGCGGAAGGATCCTCCGCGCTCGGGGTCTGTGCATCAGCCATTTTCTCAGCGTCCCCTGCCCCGGCCTGATCCTGACCGGCTCTTTCCTGTCCGGACTGGTCCGCTGCCGCCAGGGGCTCCTGCTCCGCCTGCCTGTTCCCGGACAGGACCTTGAAGATCCCGAACACAAAGATCAGAAGAGCAAGCGCGGCCGCCGCGACAAGAGCGATCCTCCTGCGGTCCTGATCCCCGCCGGACCCGGTGCTCTTTTTATCATAATCATCATAGTGCATGCTCCCGCCCGAGGGAGCCTTCTGCCCGTCTTCGGAAGAATAGGGGTCCAGGCTCCCCTGGCTCCTGCCGGCCCCTGCCGGCTTCATGGGGGCGGCCGTGGCAGCAGTCACCGGTTTTCCGCAGCTGACGCAAAAACGGTCATCCTCCTCCAGAGGAGTTCCGCAATACTGACAATAACGCATAAAGACCTCCCTTTTTCGTCCAGATCCTCTGTCCCGGTCCCTCTTCCCAGCCGGCAGGCCTGCCTGCCGCGGGCTCAGGGTTTTTGACCCTGCTATCATACCATTATTCAGGGCCGGAAAACAATATTTCTTGTCCGAATCGGACGCCCGGGACCCGCAGGACCGCCTTTGTGTCCTGTACGGCATAGCTTTCCCCCGGGAAGCGGGATAAGAACTGGATTATTTTTTATGCAATAAGCACGAGATTATTTACTTTGTGTTTTTATTCCTGTACAATATGAATAAGTTGTGTCTGCCCCCGGTATCCCGGGTCGGAGACCTCTGGTCCGCAGCGGGCACAAGCTGCGGCAGAAGCTGCCTCTGACAGCTTCTTTATGCAACTATTATCAGGAAAGAGAGGGCTAATGATGAAACAAACTGAAATGTTAGCAATGATCCTGGCCGGCGGCCGGGGAAGTCGTCTGCATGATCTCACCAACAAAGTGGCAAAGCCTGCCGTATCCTACGGCGGAAAGTACCGCATCGTCGATTTTCCCCTCAGCAACTGCGCCAACAGCGGGATCGATGTCGTAGGTGTTCTCACCCAGTATGAATCCGTTCTTCTCAACAGCTATGTTGCAAAGGGCGGCCTGTGGGGTCTTGACACGAAGGACAGCGGTGTCTTCGTGCTTACGCCCCGTGAAAAAGCGGACACGGGCCTGGAGGTCTTCCGCGGCACTGCAGATGCCATCTCTCAGAATATTGATTTTATTGACAGCTACAATCCCGAATACCTTCTTGTCCTCTCCGGCGACCATATTTACAAGATGAACTATGACAAGATGCTCGACTGCCACAAGGAGAAGGGCGCGGCCGCCACGATCGCCGTCATGCCTGTCCCCATGGAGGAGGCAAGCCGGTTCGGAATCATGATCACCGATGACGACGACAACATCGTGGATTTCGAGGAGAAACCCGCTCATCCCCGCAGCACACTAGCATCCATGGGCATCTATATCTTCTCCTGGCCCAGACTCCGTGAGCTCCTGGTCAAGGATATGGACGATCCCGATTCCGAGCACGACTTCGGCAAGAACATCATCCCCACCCTCCTGAACAGCGGCGACAAGCTGGTCGCCTTCAAGTTCGAGGGATACTGGAAGGATGTCGGAACCATCGATTCTCTCTGGGAGGCAAATATGGACCTTCTGGACGAGAACTGCGAGCTCAACCTCGACGATCCCACCTGGAAGATCTACACAGAGGACGGCGCCGGAGTTCTGGGCCTTCCCGCCTACATCGGCCCCAATGCCGACATTGACCGCGCCTATATCACACAGGGCTGCAGGGTCGACGGCAAGATCAAGAACTCCGTGATCTTCACCGGAGCGTCCGTCGGCAAGGGCGCCCAGATCATTGACTCCGTCCTGATGCCCGGCGTCGAAGTCGGCGATGGCGCTGTCGTCACAAGAGCTCTGGTCGCAGATGATGTCAAGATTTCTGCCGGTGCTGTCATCGGCAGCGCTGACAGCAAAGAGATCCTGCTCCAGGCGCAGGATGTGTAAGGGGAGGGCAAAACAATGGCAAAAGCATTTGGTATCGTAACATCTTCACCCGAGCATAAGGTCGAGGGCATGCAGGACTACCGTCCCATCGGCGCCTTCTCCTTCCTCGGAAGATTCCGCGTGATCGATTTCCCGATCTCCAACTTCAGCAACAGCGGCATCAACAACATCCAGGTTTATATCACCAAGAAGCCCCGCTCCCTGGTCGCCCACATCGGCACCGGCCGCCACTACAACATCAACTCCAAGCGCGGCAGGATCCAGATCATCGTTCCCAACGAGGAGCTGGTCAACCCGATCTACAATACAAACATCAACGCCTTCTTCTCAAATATCGACTATATCCGCCGTCAGTCCCAGGACTACGTCGTGATCGCTCCCAGCTGCATGGTCTTCGCCCAGAACTATGACGAGCTGCTGCAGCAGCACGCAAAGTCCGGCGCCGACGTCACCCTGCTCTACCACAAGGTATTTGACGCCAGGGAAGGCTATTCCACCTGCAACGCCCTGCAGCTGGACGGCGACAAGGTGACCGCCATCACTCCCAACCTGGGAGATGAGGACACCAAGGACATGTTCATGGAATCCTATATCATGAAAAAGGATCTCCTGATCGACCTCATGTACGCGGCCCGCGAGACTTCCTCCATGTACACACTGGCCAACATCGTCAACGCCAAGTGCGGTGAGCTGGATGTCCGCGCGGTGGAGCACCACGGCTTCTTCGCCCCCATCACCAGCCTCAAGACCTACTACAAGGCCAACCTGGACCTGATCGACATCGAGGAGTCCGCCACCCTCTTCTCCTCCGACTGGCCCATCTACACCAGGACCTCCGATTCCTGCCCGACCCAGTTCTATGACGAGGCCGAAGTCAAAAACTCCCTGATCTCCAACGGCTGCGAAGTCCACGGGACCATCGAGGACTCCGTCATCGGCCGCGGCGTCACGATCGGAAAGGGCGCAGTCGTCAAGGGCTGCATCGTGAGCGCCTATGCCGAGATCGGCGAAAATGTCGTCCTGCAGAACCAGGTCGTCGACAAGTACGCAAAGATCATACACGAGAACAAGATCCTGGCGGAGGCAGATCAGCCCGGTTATATCAAGCACAGCGATATCCTCTGATCGAACGGGCCTGTGCCCGCCCCCTTCGATAACTCCTGTCATGGAAAAACCATGCGGGAGCATCCGCCCGGACCGGCCGCGCCCCGGGCCGGCTGACCTGATCCGGAACCCAGCAAGAAACGCATAAGAGAAGCCCGATCTTCCGATCGGGCTTCTATGACTGACTACAGCCGGCTTCCCTTGTCCGGCCCGGAAGCCCCCCGCTTCCGCAGTAAAACCTGGAGGAATTATGAAAAATCTGTCCCGCAGACTGCTCACCGGAATACTCCTGCTCACCCTGACAGCAGGCCTGTTGACCATGCCTGTCTTCGCGTCCGCCGCTCCTGCAGCCGGGGAGACCGCGCTGACGGCCTCCGCAGCCCCCGCAGTCTCCGCCCTTCCCGAAGAGCCTCTCAATGAAAAGCACAGGGAGGCAGTCCTCGCCGCCAAAGACGAGGACCTGACCTGGCACGAGACCAGCGGCGGGATCCGGATCCAGGCTCCCAACGGAAAGTACCGCAAGGGATTCGTCCGCTACCAGGGCAAGCTTTATTATTTCAATTCCAGAGGCTTTCTGAAGACAGGTTTTTTCAAGGTAGACGGCAAAAAGTACTACGCCAGCTGCAACATCGGCTATAAGGGGAAGGGCCAGATCCTGACCGGTCTGTGGAAGATCGGCCGCCACTTCTATTTCCTTGACCCCTCCTCCAAACCCAGGGAGGGCGTCCTCTCGACAGGCTTCCAGAAGATCAAGGGCAGAACCTACTACTTTGACAAGGAAGGCCGCATGGTAAACGGCTGGTTCACCGTCTCCGGAAACAAGTACTATGCCAGCTGCAACAAGGCCTCCGGCCATTACGGAGCCCTGCTGACCGGCATCCAGAAGATCGGGAATAGCTGGTGGCGCCTGGATGAATATACGGGCAGGCTTCTGGGCAAGCCCTATCCCAACTCGAACAAGTACACCCACATGATCGACGTCTCCGAGCACAACGGCAATATTGACTTCAACAAGGTCAAAGAGTCCGGAGTCAAGGCCGTCATCATCCGCGCCGGCTTCGGCGACTGCGATGTGGACAAGTATTTTTACTCCAACATCAAGAAGGCCAAGGCGGCCGGCCTGCGCGTAGGCGTCTACTGGTTCAGCTATGCCTACAAGAAGCAGCACGCGATCAACGAGGCCAACTTCTGCCTGCGCGTGATCAGAAAATACCGCCTGGACCTGCCGGTCTACTTTGACTGGGAGGACGATTCCATGCGCTACGCAAAGCAGAACCACGCCAACCCCGGCCGCAGACAGATCACTGAGATGACCGAGGTCTTCTGCAACACGATCGCCCGCGGAGGCTATCGCCCCGGTTACTATTTCAATCTCTCCTACCTGCAGAAATTCTATGACGCCACCAAGCTGAAAAAATATTCGACCTGGTACGCCTTCTGGGGCAACAACCTCTATACCGGCAACATCTGGATCAAGGCCGATATGATCGCAACGCCCAAATCCTACGACCTCTGGCAGTTCTCAGCCTGCGGCAAGATCCCCGGGATCAAGGGCAGCGTGGACTGCGATCTCCTGATCGACCCCTCCATACTCAAATAAGCGGAAGCCGTGTTCAGACAGACAGGGCGGATCCCTCAAGGGATCCGCCTTTTTTTGTATAAATACCCGTACAATTCCCCGGGACATTAGCATAGACAAACCGCCGGTCTCCTTCTTATAATCGACTTATGTCGAAAATTAAGCCAAGTAAAGGAGGTGCCCCTTGGCAAGGCCTCAGAAAAGCCGGCGCGTATGCACGATGCCGGATTACAATCTCTTTGTGCCTTCTCACTGTGCTCCTTCCTCCGATCCCGCCGGCGACGACCTGGTCTTTCTGACCATCGATGAATTCGAGGCCCTGCGCCTGGTGGATCACGAAGGCCTTACCCACAGTGAATGTGCCGTTCAGATGAATATCTCCAGAACGACTGCCACCGAGATCTGTGAATCAGCCCACAGGAAGGTCGCGGAAGCGATCGTCTGCGGCAAAAAGCTGGTCATCCACGGGGGCAGCTGGGAGCTCTGTGAAGGCAGCCGGCACAACTGCATCAAATCCTCCTGCTTCCGGTCGGATCCGCCCGTGGACCCCGCCGGCCGCGGATGAGGACAGCCCATTACAGATCGCCAAAGCGACTGTAACAACTATTTACAGGAGAAAACCTATGCTGGAATTACAAAACATTTCCTTCGGCGTCACTGAAGAGGGTGCCGCCGGCTCTGTCAACAAGGAGATCCTCAACGGGATCAATCTCAAAATAGAGGACAACCGCTTCGTCGTCATCACTGGTCCCAACGGCGGCGGCAAGTCCACCCTGGCCAAGATCATCGCCGGGATCGAAAAGCCCACGGAGGGCCGGATCCTGCTCGACGGCAAGGACATCACGGATCTGTCCATCACCGACCGGGCCAAAGCCGGGATCAGCTTTGCCTTCCAGCAGCCGGTCCGCTTCAAGGGGATCCAGGTCCTGGACCTGATCCGCCTGGCCTCCGGCAAGAGAAATATGAACGCTGCCGACGCCTGCCGCTATCTCGCCGAAGTGGGCCTGTGCGCCAAGGATTATATCAACCGTGAGGTCAACGCCAGTCTCTCCGGCGGCGAGCTCAAGCGCATTGAGATCGCCACTGTCCTGGCCCGCGGGACCCGTCTCTCTGTCTTTGATGAGCCCGAAGCCGGCATCGACCTCTGGAGCTTCCAGAACCTGATCGAGGTCTTTGA
>DGUF01000014.1:0-4371 GCA_002394525.1 Lachnospiraceae bacterium UBA4317
GAGAGCAGCGCTCTCGGGCGGACAGACGACGGACTGGACGCATACGGCGAACGCCGCGACAGCGAGCGAAAACGCCAAAGCGTTTTTGCGAGCCTGTCGGCATGGCGAATTGCATGAGGACAAACCCATGCGCCCTTCCCTTCCTGTCCCGGCAATGCACACATCTTTCAAGTACCTGCGAAAAGGAGAAAAACATGTACAAGGACATTCTGAGCAAGCTCACAAACGGAATCGATCTGAACGCGGAGGAGGTCTCTGAGATCATCTCCGATATCCGCGAGGACAGGCTGACCGAGGGGCAGATTTCCGGTTTTCTGGTCGCCCTGGTCATGAAGGGGACGACCCTGGAGGAGACGGCCTATATCGCCCGCGCCATGCGGGAAAACTGCATCCCGATCCGCCCCTCGGTCACGGCCGAGATGATGGACACCTGCGGGACCGGCGGCGGTCTCTCCACCTACAATATTTCCACCGCGACCGCCCTGATCGCGGCGGCGGCAGGCATTCCCGTGGCCAAGCATGGCAGCCGGTCCATCTCCAGCCTCTCCGGCAGCGCGGATGTTCTGGAGGCCCTTGGCGTAAATATCAATCTGACGCCCGACCAGGCCGCCGACCTGATCGAGCAGATCAATATCGCCTTCATCTATGCCCCCCTCTTCCATCCGGTCATGGGCAAGGTCCTGGCCCCGGAGGCCGCTCTGGGCATCAAGACCATTTTCTACACCATCATCGGTCCCCTGATCAATCCCTCCTTCGCCCCGCGCCACCTCCTGGGCGTCTACAAGCCCGAGCTGCTGGAGCAGGTCGCGACCGTTGCCAGAGAGATCGGCTACACCAGGGCCATGTTCGTCCACGGGCTGGACGGTCTGGACGAGATCTCCCTGCTGGGCAGGACCCGGATCATGGAGCTCAGGGACGGGGAATTCTCCACCTACGAGATCGCACCGGAGGATTTCGGCCTGCAGCGCTGCAGCCTGGACCAGATCCGTACCGGGACCCCGGAGGAAAACGCCGCGACCATCCGCGGAGTCTTTGACGGCAGCATCCGCGACGCCCGCAGGGACGCCGTCCTGCTCAACGCCGCCGGCGCCCTGATCATCGGGGACAAGGCGGACGGCTTCGCGGACGGAATCGCAAAGGTGGCCGAGATCATCGACAGCGGCAGGGCATCCGAAAAGCTTGCCTCCCTGGTGGACAAGTCCAACGCTTTTCTGAAAAATTAAGACCCGACCCTCTTCCGGGAGAGATCTGCCCCGGAGAAATCTTCCCCTGAATTAACCTCTCCCCGGAGAGATCTTCCCCCCGAAAAACCTCTCCCCGGAGAGATCTATCCCCGGATGGATCTTCCCCCGAAAAAAAATCTCCCCGGATTAACCTCTCCCCGGATATATCCGGGACAATCGCGCCACGCAGGAGACAGGACAGATATGGATTTTCTGACAGCACTGAAAAAGAGAAAAGCGGAAGGCCTGATCCCGGTCATACCGGATATCAAGTGCTTCTCCCCCAAAGAGGGGGACCTCCTGCGCGGCCGGGACCCGGTCCGGCTGGCCCAAAGCCTGGAGGCCGCCGGGGCCTGCGCGGTCTCCGTCGTCACGGAACAGACGGAGTTTCACGGCTCCATGGACCTCCTGAGGGAAATATGCCGGGCCGTCTCCATCCCAGTCCTGCGCAAGGACTTCGTGGAGACAGCAGAGGACCTGGCCGCCACAAAAAGGGCCGGCGCCTCCGCCATTCTCCTCATGTACTCCTGCCTGGGCAGGGAAAGGCTGGAGGCCCTGTACGCAAAGGCCCTGAACCTGGGCCTGGTCCCCTTCGTGGAGACCCACACCGCGCAGGAGCTGGAGTGGGCCGCAGACCTGGGCGCCGGCCTGGTCGGGATCAACAACCGCAATATTCTGGAGCTGGAGCGCGACGACGGAGATGTCGGCACCGCCGAAAACCTGATGGGCTGCCGTCCCCCGGAGGCCTTTCTGGTCGTGGAGAGCGGCCTGACCTGCGGGGCGGACGCAAGGCGGGCCGTCCGCTGCGGGGGAGACGCCGTCCTGGTCGGCACGGCGATCCTGCAGGCGTCCGACCCGGCGGCCATGTACCGGTCCATGACCCGCCCCTGCGATCTCAAGATCTGCGGCCTTATGGACCGGGAGGGGATCCGGATCTGCCGGGACCACCTGGTGGATATCCTGGGCTTTGTCGTCGAATACCCAGTCCCGGTCCCCTGGAACCTGACCAGGGAGGAGGCCGCGCCCCTGATCGCCTTTGCGAAAAATAAGACCCTCTCCGCAGCCCGGGAAAACACGGCCAATCCGGACCGATGCGAAAGCGCCGGCCTTCCGGCTGCAGCTCCCCGGCCCGCGACC
This sequence comes from Lachnospiraceae bacterium UBA4317, assembly GCA_002394525.1. Next base: position 2,361 of record DGUF01000014.1, read on the forward strand.
TGTATCGTGACCGGCGGCTCCCCCGATCAGGTGATCGGACTTGCAGGGGAGCTCCGGCCGGACCTGGTCCAGCTCCACTACCGGGAGACTGCGGAGGACACTTCCCGGATCGCAGAAGCCCTCAGGCGGGAGGGGATCTCCGTGATCCGCAGCATCCCTTCGGACGCCGGGGAGCGCAGGCAGATGTTCGGCACAGAGGATCTGACTCAGATCGCCGCCGTCCTGGCCCGGGCAGGGGTCGAAGGCATGCTGCTCGATTCCCGAGACGCCGGCAACGCCGCCGCGGGCGGGGGCTCCATCCTGGACCTGGCGGACCCGGATACCCTGGCTGAGATCCGGCGCCGGTTTCCCGGCCGGGTCCTGCTGGGAGGCGGCCTGACCGCCGCCAATATCCGGCAGGCCCTGCGGACCTGCAGACCTGATACGGCGGATGTGATGACCGGGGCGGAGACCGCTCCCGGCAGAAAAAGTGAGGCTATGGTGAGTGCCCTGACCGGGGCGCTTGAGACTTTAGAGGAGGACTGAGAAATGTCAAAAGGAAGATTCGGGATCCACGGCGGACAATATATCCCCGAGACACTGATGCATGCCGTGGGCGAGCTGGAGCAGGCCTGGCTCAAATACAGGGATGATCCGGCTTTCCAGAAAGAGCTGACGGATCTCTACAACAGCTATGCCGGCCGGCCCAGCATGCTCTACTATGCAGACCACATGACCCGGGACCTGGGCGGGGCAAAGATCTATCTCAAGCGCGAGGACCTCAACCACACCGGCGCCCACAAGATCAACAATGTCCTGGGCCAGATGCTGCTGGCAAAATACATGGGCAAGACGCGGGTGATCGCGGAGACAGGGGCAGGCCAGCACGGGGTCGCCACCGCCACAGTGGCCGCCATGATGGGCATGGAATGCGAGATCTATATGGGCCGGGAGGACTGCGAACGCCAGTCTCTGAACGTCTACCGCATGCGCCTTCTGGGCGCCAGGGTCCATCCCGTGGACACGGGCACAAAGACCCTCAAGGATGCCGTCTCGGAGACCTTCAAGGAGTGGACGCGCAGGATCGGCGACACCCACTATGTCCTGGGCTCCGTCATGGGCCCCTACCCCTTCCCGGAGATCGTCCGCGACTTCCAGGCCGTGATCAGCCGGGAGATCAAATCCCAGCTGCTGGAGCGGGAGGGAAGGCTTCCCGACGCGGTCCTGGCCTGCGTCGGCGGAGGCTCCAATGCCATCGGGGCTTTTTACCATTTCATCGGGGATCCCGGCGTGCGCCTGATCGGCTGTGAGGCCGCGGGGCGCGGCGTCCATACCGCCGACACCGCCGCCACGATCGCGACCGGCCGCCTGGGGATCTTCCACGGCATGAAGTCCTATTTCTGCCAGGACGAACACGGACAGATCGCCCCGGTCTACTCCATCTCGGCCGGCCTGGACTATCCGGGCATCGGCCCCGAGCACGCATACCTCTACGACACGGGCCGGGCCGAGTACGTGCCCGTCACGGACGAGGAGGCCGTCCAGGCCTTCGAATACCTGTCCCGCAAGGAGGGTATCATCCCCGCCATCGAGAGCGCCCATGCCGTCGCCCACGCCATGGTCCTGGCCCCGTCCATGCGGCCGGACCAGATCATCGTCATCAACATCTCCGGCAGGGGCGACAAGGACGTCACCCAGATTGCCCGCTACAGGGGCGAATCCCTCTACGAGTAAAAAAACGACCCGCAGACCCTTTCGCAGCAAAAGTCCGGTCTCCAGACGGACGGACTGCATCAAGGGGACGTCACTATTCACAGTCCCTTTACCATGCAAAAACGCCTCGAAACCGGAGGCTGTGAATAGAAACAAGGAGACAAACAATGAGCAAGATAGCAAGCGCATTTGACCACGGCAAGGCCCTGATCCCATTTATCACCTGCGGCGACCCCTCCCTGGACCGGACCGCGGAATACGTCCACGCGGTCGTGGAGGCAGGCGCGGACCTGGTGGAGCTGGGCATTCCTTTTTCCGA
>DGUF01000014.1:4489-7083 GCA_002394525.1 Lachnospiraceae bacterium UBA4317
TCCGGCACGACCACAGAGAAGGTCTTTGACCTTGTCCGCGGCCTCCGCAGGGACATCACCGTCCCCATGGTCTTCATGACCTATGCCAATGTCCTTTTTTCCTATGGTTCAGAGGACTTTATCCGGACCAGCTGCGAGATCGGGATCGACGGCTTCATCATCCCCGATGTCCCCTTTGAGGAAAAAGAGGAATTTGACGGCTTCTGTAAAAAATATGACACCGACCTCATCTCCATGATCGCGCCGACCTCCGAGGACCGGATCTCCATGATCGCGAAGGAGGCCTCCGGCTTCCTCTACTGTGTCTCCTCCCTGGGCGTCACCGGTACCCGCAGCTCGATCACGACCGATGTCGGAGCCATGGTCCGGACAGCAAAAAAGGCGCAGGATATTCCCTGCGCCATAGGCTTTGGTATTTCCACCCCCGACCAGGCAGCCGCCATGGCCGCCGTCTCGGACGGGGCGATCGTGGGCTCCGCCATCATGAAGCTGATCGCGAAGCAGGGCCCGGACACCGCCTCCGAGGTCTACCGCTTTGTGAAGTCCCTCAAGGACGCCATCCGGAGCTGACGCCATACGGGGCCGGCACATCAGCGCGTCAGTGTGACACAGTGCCTGTCCCCCTGTCACACGCGGCCGGGCCTTACCTGGCTTCGCCCAGGACATCGTCCACGATGGACTTGACTGTCGCGGCGGATTTGCGGATCTCGTCGAGCTCCTCTTCGCTCATTTCGACCGGGACCAGGCACTCGACGCCGTCGCTTCCAATGACGGCCGGCATGGACAGGGCGATGCCGTCGATATCGAAGGCCCCGTACATGAGGGAGGAGACGGACAGGACCGCCTTCTCATCCCTGACGACGGCCTCGCAGACCCGGCGGGCCGCCATGGCGACTCCGTAGAAGGTGTCATCCCTTCTGTAGCTGAGGTCGCCGGCATCCTTCCGTACCTCCTTGATGATCTCCTTCAGAAACGCGTCCGGCTCCCGGTAACCGCGCATCTCAAAGAAATCGCGGAGGGGCACGCCGGAGACCCTGGCGCTGGACCAGATCGGCATCTCGGACCGGCCGTGCTCGCCGACGACGAAGGCGTGGACATTGCGGGCATCGACGCTGAGCTTTCTGCCCAGGAGATATTTGACCCTGGCCGTATCCAGGATCGTCCCGATCCCCAGGATCCGGCTCTCGGGGATTTCGATGAACTTGAGCGCGCAGTAGGTCAGGATATCGACCGGGTTGGTGACGACCACAAAGACAGCCTCGGTATTGCGCCTGGCGATCTCCGGTATGATGGATTCAAAGACATTCACATTTTTCCGGATATATTCCAGACGGCTGTCCCCCTTCAGACGGGGCTCACCGGCAGCGAGGATGACAATGCCGGCATCGGCGAGGTCATCATAGCCGCCCGCATAGATCTGCATGGGCTTTGTAAAAGAGATCCCGTAGGCAAGATCCAGCGCGACGCGTTCCGCTTTGCCGGCCAGCGAATCGATGAGCACCATCTCCGAAAACAATCCGCTCTGCATCAGAGCAAAGCTCACGGCCGAACCGGACCGACCGCATCCGACTATTGCCACTTTTCTCTTATTCACTGCCATTGATCTGATCCTCCTTTTTCTGAAGCTTCATTGCGCAGATCCAAGACCTGCTCTTGCGTCCTGCGCGATTTTGGCCCTGTGAATAGCAGCCATGTGTATCTGTGCATAATATCAGCAGCTGCTCCGCTTCACACAGCATCCGGGTGCGGGGACGCCCCCTCCGCTTCAAAGGGTATTTGGACCGGGATCTTGCGGGATGGCTGTTTTCGGCGCGAACAGGTATTACCATTATAACAAACATTGTAAAAATATCACAATATTATTGTGTTATTTCGGAATATTTTGTTCATTTAGGCTAACGTTCGCTTTTGCCCAACATTTCTGCCCCTGTGAGGACCGGGATCAGGTTTTACAGTTCACGCCCTCCCGGGGCGTGTACAGAACCTGTCAGCGCACTTTCGTACTGCGGAGCATCGCCGGTGCTTGACACGGGCCGCAGGCTGGCAGTAAAACTAAATACAGGAGGTTGCGATAATTATTATACAGAAATCCGATAAATATCTTTCGACGGCGGCCCTCGTCAACTCCACCTATAAGCAGGTCGGCAAGCTCCTCAAGGCCAAGGGCATCCCCCAGGCCCGGGAGGAATTCTACTGCAGGGGCTCCTTCGGCCCCCTCCACAAGGGAAAGCCCAACGAGAAGGACTGCGCCGTGGCAGCTTCCTTTGCGAAGTCATTTTTGTGACCGCGGGCCCGAACCCGGCAGTCCCTGAAAAATACAGCTTTCACGAGAAAAACAGCTTTCACGAAAAATACAGCTTTCACGAAAAAAACCTCCCGCCATGCACTGCGCACGGCGGGAGGCCTTTTTGTGTCTTTTTGTCAGGATCGCCCGGAACTGTCCGGATCAGTCCTTCTTATTTGGTGTGGTTGAAAGCCGCGAAGCCCGGATATACGGCGCTGTCGCCCAGAGCCTCCTCGATGCGGAGGAGCTGGTTGTACTTGGCGACACGCTCGGACCTGGAAGGAGCGCCGGTCTTGATCTGGCAGGTGTT
>DGUF01000171.1:0-14688 GCA_002394525.1 Lachnospiraceae bacterium UBA4317
CGTCATGGACAGGTCTTTCGAGAAGCGTGAATTGTAAAAATCCTCTGTCAGCTCCTCCACATCAGGATAGTAAAAAGAGACCTTGATGATATCTTTTGTGACAAGGGCATCCAGATTTGTCACATTTTCGACAGAATATTTATATTGGTCCCGCATCAGCCGTGTGACCGGAGTGTCGGATCCCTCGATCCAGCAGTCGTCCGGTCCTTCTACCACGATCTCCCCGCTCCCTACGGACCGGAGCTTCTGGAGCAGCGGCGGATACATGTCCGGATCGATGCTCCAGCTGTGCAGGATCCGGTCTTTTGTCCGGACCAGAGTCCCGTTTGCAGAGATGAAGTAGATCATGTCCGCGACAGGCTCGAAAAGCTTTCTCATGCTTTCATACTTCCTTCCGCTGCAGGCGCAGAAGATGATCCCTGCCTCCCGCATTTCACGGATCACGTCAAAATAGGCCGGGTCGAGCACATGGGCCCCCTCCGGGACCAGCGTTCCGTCGATGTCACTGGCAATCAGTTTGATCAAGTGTATTCTCCTCTATAAGACTTTCATAGACTCTGTTGTGTTCATTTTAATGAAAATCAGAAACCAGCCAGTTCGTTCAGCAGCCCCATGATCGTGGGGATGGCATCCTGCTGTCCGGCGCCGGCCATGGCAGCCCTGTATTTTTCACGGTCCTGATACAGCTCGCGGACGGTGGAGACCAGCTTTTTGTCCAGGATCCCCTCCTCCTCGCTCTCGACCAGGACCTTTGAAAAGCCTTGGGCCTCGAAGGACCGGGCATTGAGGATCTGGTCCCCTCTCGTTCCGACGGAGAGCGGGATCAGAAGGTTGGGCTTTTGCAGGGCCAGGATCTCAAAGATTGCATTGGCGCCGGCGCGGGAGATGATCAGGTCCGCGGCGGCAAAGAGGTGCTTCAGATCCTCTTTGACGTATTCGAACTGCTTATAGCCCTCAATCCCCTCCTTTGAGGCGTCATACTTGCCGGCCCCGCAGAGATGGATGATGTTGAAATCCTGCAGAAGCTCGTCCAGGTGTCCGCGCACGGCCTCGTTGACCGACATGGCCCCCTGGCTCCCGCCCATGACCATCAGGACGGGCTTGCCGGATCCCCTGTCTGCGGGAGAGAAGGTGTCAGCTGCCACGGCCTTGGTCTCTGCTGCGGCTGCGGTCTCTGCTGTGGCTGCGGTTTCTGCTGTGGCTGTGGTCTCCGGAACTGCTGTGGCCACTGCTGCCGCGGTCGTGGTCTCTGCTGCGGCTGTGGTCTCCCCGGCCGGCGATGAAGAGGCATCAGACGCTGCTGATCCGTCTGCATTCGCGACGGAAGAGGCGGCAAAGCCGCACAGGCGCAGGCCCTCCTCCCGGCTGCCGTTGAAAAGGTCGGCCCGGATGGGCGTGCCGGTCAGGACAGCCTTGTCCCTGGGAAGCTTTTCCATGGTCTCGGGAAAATTGCAGCAGACCTTGCGGGCGGCGCCGTAGCAGAGCTTATTGGCCAGGCCGGGCGTCATGTCCGATTCGTGGATCACGCAGGGGATCTTCAGAGAGGCCGCCGCGCGCACGATCGGCACACTGACAAAGCCGCCCTTGGAAAAGACGACATCGGGCCGGGCTTTCCTGAGAAATCTCCTGGCTTTTCCGTATCCGCTGATCACCCGGAAGGGGTCTGTGAAATTCTTCCAATCGAAGTAGCGGCGGAATTTGCCGGTCGGCACACCGACGTAGGGGATTCCGCAGTCCCGGATCAGGTCTTTTTCAATCCCGTCCAGCGACCCCATGTAGGTGATCTCATAGCCTGCCTCCCGCAGGGCGGGCAGGAGAGCGATATTGGGGGTCACATGGCCTGCCGTTCCCCCGCCCGTAAGGACGATCTTTTTCTTTCTGGCTGTCTTTTCGGACATAGTGTTTTCAGACATTGTTTTTTCGGACATAGTATTCTCAGGCATAGTTTTTTCAGGCATATTCAGTTCCTGTTATCGGGTTTTAAAGCCCGTGCTGCATGACATCGGCTGCCGGACTGGCATGGATCACATTGCGATCGCTTGGCGGAGGGCCTTGGCCAGCTGGTCGGGACATGAGGTGTTTTTGAAGCCGCAGCGGACACCCTCAAGAGTCTCGATCACGTCCTCGGCCTTCCTTCCGACGACCAGGCGGCTGATCCCCTGCAGGTTGCCGTTGCATCCGCCGGCGAAAGCCACGGACTGGATGATGTGATCGGAATCCACGTTCAGGTCGATCATGCTGGCGCAGGTGCCTTTTGTTCTATAGGTCATATCATTGCTCCTTCTGGTTTTATGAGTGCTTTCAGTTTATAGACAACAGAATTACTTATGCTTTTTCTGGAAAAAGCGTGGATGACTGATAATTTAGCAGTTTCATAATTATATATGATTCTGACGGATGTTCAAGAGTAAAAATGAATTCAAAGGCGCGCAGGAACTGAATCCGCAGGGCGGGAGGAGCCGGAATCTGCAGGGGCGGACAGGCGCGTCTTCGCAGAAGAATCCGGATCACCAGGTCTGCCGGACCCGGCAGTTGCGGATCCTCAGATCAGTTGCGTCAGAGGGCCTCCCCGGAAAGAGAAAGTCAACTTTAGCGCGTCAGTGTGACACAGTGCCTGTCCCTCTGTCACATCCCGCAGGCTGCCTGAGCCGCCTGGTTCCGGAACCGGACAAAAAACCGCCGGAAGCAGCGCTGGGTAAGCGGCTGCTTCCGGCAGTTGCGGAGCCTAAAATCAGATGCATTATTTATCGGGATATTTCCCGGAAAGGGAAAATGCTTTAGCGCGTCAGTGTGACGCGGTGCCTGTCCCTCTGTCACACCCCTGCTGCTTTATTTGCAGAGCTCTTTTGCCATCTGGGCCAGGGTGGCGCGGCTGTCGTCCTTGAGGGCGGACTTGATGGTGCAGGAGGTCTCCAGGAAGGTCAGGTTCTTGCAGCCCTCGAACATGCCCTGCATGGTCTTCTTGGCGACGGGCGCCCAGGTGCCGTTCTCGATGAAGCCGATGGTGCGGTTCTGGTAGGCGCGCTCGGTCAGGTGCTCGATAAAGGTGTGCATGAAGGGGAAGATGCTGTTGTTGTAGGTGGTTGTGGCCAGGACCAGGCGGTCATAGCGGAAAGCATCCTCGACGGCTTCTGCCATGTCGTCGCGGGCCAGGTCTGTGACTACGACCTTGGGGCAGCCCTCTTTTTTCAGCATTTCAGCGAACTCCTCGACAGCCTGCTTTGTGTGGCCGTAGACGGAGGTGTAGGCGATCAGGACGCCCTCGCTCTCGGGTGTGTAGGAGGACCACTTGTCATAGAGGCCGATGTAGTAGCCCAGGTTCTCGGTCAGCACGGGTCCGTGCAGAGGGCAGATGATCTGGATGTCCAGGCCGGCTGCCTTCTTGAGCAGGTTCTGTGTCTGCAGGCCGTACTTGCCGACGATGCCGAAGTAGTAGCGGCGAGCCTCGCAGGCCCAGTCTTCCTCGACGTCCAGGGCGCCGAACTTGCCGAAGCCGTCCGCGGAGAAGAGAACCTTGTCGGTGCTGTCATAGGTGACCATGACCTCGGGCCAGTGGACCATGGGAGCGAAGACGAAGTTGAGGACGTGGCTGCCCAGCTCCAGCTTGTCGCCGTTCTTGACCACCAGCTTCTTCATGGCGGGATCCAGGTCGAAGAACTGGCCCATGAAGGTAAAGGTCTTGGCGTTGCCGACCACGGTCGTGTCGGGATAGACCTTGAGGAAGTTCATGATATTGGCGGAGTGGTCGGGCTCCATGTGCTGCACGACCAGGTAATCGGGCTTCCTGTCTCCCAGTACTTCCTTCAGATTGCCCAGCCACTCATCGGTGAACTTGACGTCGACCGTGTCCATGACGACGATCTTTTCGTCCAGGATGACGTAGGAATTATAGGCCATGCCGTTGGGCACATCATACTGCCCCTCAAACAGGTCGATCTGGTGATCATTGACGCCGACATACTTGATAGAATCTGTGATCTTCATAAAATACCTTTCTCCATACATGTTTGCGGTCGGGAGACCGTGGCAACAGGTGATTGAAAAACTAGATCTGGATACGGTCCGGACCAGACCAGTTCCCTGCCCAAAAGTAAAATGAAGGGAAGGCGGGAAAAGTGTGTCCGGGCTACCTGTTATCATACCGCAAATCGGCGGTTTAGAAAAGGCTGGTGCCATGTAAAAAGAAATTTTTGTTTCATGCAGATCTGTATTAAAATAGATGAAAAGACGCGGCGGCGCAAGTCCCGGGGCGATCTGCCGCCGCCTGCTTTTTTCGACAGATCTTTCCAGGAGGGCTATAAGACCTCCACAGGATGATTTGCTGATATATTTGTTGATGCAATCGCGCGTATCAACACCTGTTTACACTTTCTGTTTCGCCGATCGTTTGTCCGGAGGAAAAGCCGATGCTGGATAAGGAATTTGCCGACAGATTCATCGAAAGGGTCACCCGCTACACGGACTTCAACGTAAATATCATGGACGACAGGGGCATTATCATCGCCAGCAGGGACAAAAAGCGAATCGGCCAGTACCACGAGGTCGCCTACCGGCTGATCAGGGGCACAGAGGAGATGATCGATACGACGGGCCTGTCCTTTCCCAACGTGCTCCCCGGGATCAACATGATCATTGCAGCCGGAGGAAAGCGGGAGGGAGTCGTCGGCGTCACCGGGAACCCGGAGGAGGTCCGCCCCGTCGCTCTGATGGTCAAGATGGCCTTTGAGACCATGCTCAAGTATGAGCAGCAGTTGGAAGAGAGGCGGATCCGGGAAAACAAAAAGGACCACTTTATCTATCTTCTGACCCAGGTGGAGCATTCTGATCCCGAAGAGCTCCGGTCCTATGCCCGCGACCTGGGGTACCCGGAGGAGAGCATCCGGATCCCGATCCTGCTGCGCCTCAACGGGCCGGACAGCGATGAGACCGGTCAGGCGCTCGATCTGCTGCGGGGCGGGGACCTCCATTCCTCCAGAGATTTCAGCTTCGCCCTGGACAGCCGCCATGTCCTGGTCTATAAGACCCTGCCGGCCGGGCCCGGGGAGACCGGGGGCCTCTTCGCGGGCTGTAAAGACCTGGTCAGGGAGTATCTTGAGCCCCTGAAGGCCCTGGGATCCCGGAGATCCCCCAAAGAGCGGGGCGGCCGCCCCGGGAAAGAGGCGGGCCCTTATACCGCTTTTGTGGGCAGCTTCCAGGACACCTATCCTCAGTACTACTACGGCTACCGCCATTGCCGGTGGCTGGAGCAGAACACAGGATCTGACACAGGCACTGGTGACCCCGTTTTTTTCTATGACCATCTGAACGAGTACCTGCAGTCCATGCTTCCTGTCGGGGAGCTGCAGCGCGCCTTTTATGTCTATCGCAAAAACATCCCTGACCACAGGCTTCGATCCTGTGCGGAGACCATAGGGGCCCTGATCAGGACCAACTATAATTTCGGCAGGGCGGCAGACCTCTTGTTCATCCACAAAAATACCTTGGTCTATCGATACAAGGGACTTAAGGAAATGCTGGGCGTAGACCCCATGGCTTCCGCGGGAGACCGGGCCTTTATCGAGCTCTTTTACACTTACCTGCTGAGGACCGGCGGGTACGGAGAAAGGGAGGACTAGGGCCGGCCCGGCTTCAGGGAGATTTCGCCCGGGACTTTGGGGAGCTGGTGCTTTTTGTGCTGACGACACAAAAAACCTGTCTTTTTTCATTGTCCGATGATATTCTTATATATATGGACAAATCGTATAATAGATACAGCAAAGAAAAGACCTGAAATAATATAACACAAGCGATCCGTCAGATCAGACAATGAACAGACAACTGCGTACAAAATCATTACCAGAAGGAGGCAGGAAGATGAAAGTTGTAGTAGCTATCGATTCGTTCAAGGGCAGCATGACATCCATGGAAGCCGGACACGCGGCGGAGGAGGGAATCCTCCGTGTACATCCCACCGCGGATGTGATCGTCAAGCCTCTGGCTGACGGCGGTGAGGGCACGGTGGACGCGCTCGTCGAAGGCCTGGGCGGCGACTATGTCACTGCCAGGGTCAAAGGCCCCATGGGCCCCTTCGTGACCGCCCGCTACGGGATCATGGATGACGAGACCACCGCGATCATGGAGATGGCCCAGGCCGGCGGCATCATCCTCGTGGACAGGAATGACCTGGATCCCTGGCGCGCCAATACCGAGGGCGTGGGCGAGATGATCCGCAATGCCATTGACCGCGGCTGCCGCAACTTCATCATCGGCATCGGCGGCAGCGCGACGACAGAGGGCGGCATCGGCATGCTGACCGCGCTCGGATATGAATTCTACGACAAGAAGGACCGCCTTCTGGCTCCGATCTTTGAAAACCTCGGAAAGATCGCCCGCATCAGCGCCGACAACGTCCTTCCTGAGCTTAAGGAATGCCACTTCCAGATCGCCTGCGACGTGACCAATCCCCTTTGCGGTGAAAACGGCGCCGTTTATGTCTACGGCCCCCAGAAGGGCGTCCGCCTCGACGAGCGCGTGTTCATGGACTCCCAGATGAGGCAGTATGCCAACAAGACCGCGGAGTGCTTCGGCGTGGACCACAGCGAAGATCCCGGCGCGGGCGCTGCAGGCGGCCTGGGCTTTGCCTTTTTGAGCTACTTCCCCAATGTCGAGCTCAGACCCGGCATCCGTATCGTCCTCGATGCCGTAGAATTTGAGAAGGCTGTGGAGGGCGCTGACTACGTCGTGACCGGCGAGGGAAGACTCGATTCTCAGACCGCCAACGGAAAGGTTCCGGTGGGCGTCGCCAGGATTGCCAAAAAATACGGCGCCAAAGTCATTGCCTTTGCCGGCGGCGTGACCGATGACGCCGGAGCCTGCAATGACGAAGGCATCGACGCCTTCTTCCCCATCGTCCGCGGCGTGACTACTCTCGACGAGGCCATGGACAACTTCACGGCCAAAAAGAATATGGCCCTGACCGCGGAACAGGTCTTCCGTCTGCTGTAACCTTTTGACTAAATTCTATGCTTTCGGCTGGTTTATCCATATCTTTTAGGAAGGTTTTCCTCTATAATGAAGGGTAGGGTTTGAGCCCGTGGAGAGAACCAGGAAAGCAATGCTTGCTTGGGAACTGCCCGAAAAAAAGCTGGAAGAGTCACGCTGGTCTTCCTGGCTTATCAAGGGCAGTTCCATGACGAAGGAGGAGACATGCGCAAGACAAAAATCATCTGCACCATCGGCCCTGCCAGTGAGAGCGAAGAGAAGCTCCGCGAACTGATCAATGCCGGTATGAATGTGGCCAGATTCAACTTTTCCCATGGCACACACGAGGAGCACAGGGAAAAATTTAAACGCCTTGTGCGGATCCGCCGGGAGATGGGCAAACCCGTCGCGACCCTGATGGACACCAAGGGACCGGAGATCCGCCTGCGCGACTTCGAGGGCGGCAAGGTCATGCTGGAAAAGGGCAAGGGCTTCACCCTGACGACTGAGGAGATCATGGGTACGGCCGAGCGCGCCACGATCAGCTACAAGGGCCTGGTCAACGATGTCCAGGCGGGCAGCAGCATCCTGATCGACGACGGCCTGATCGAACTGCGCGTGGACAACGTCACCGATACGGACATCCACTGCACGATCATCAACGGCGGGCCTGTCTCCAACCACAAGGGCGTCAACGTCCCCGATACCGACCTCTCCATGCCCTTTATCAGCGAACAGGACCGGGCCGATATCGAGTTCGGATGCAAGATGGGCTATGAGTACATCGCGGCCTCCTTCACCAGGACCGCCGCCGACGTCCGCGAGATCCGCGAGATCCTCGACGCCCACGGCAGCAAGATGAAGATCATCGCCAAGATCGAGAGCACCCAGGGCGTCAACAACATCGACGAGATCCTGGATGTGGCCGACGGCGTCATGGTCGCCCGCGGCGACCTGGGCGTCGAAGTCCCCATGGAGGAGGTGCCGGTCTACCAGAAGCACATCATCCACCTGGCCGAGATCCGCGGCAAGATCGTCGTCACTGCCACCCAGATGCTGGATTCCATGATGCACAACCCCCGTCCGACCCGTGCAGAGGCTACCGACGTCGCCAACGCCATTTATGACGGCACCACAGCCATCATGCTCTCCGGCGAGACCGCCAGCGGTGCCTACCCCGTCGAGGCCGTCAAGACCATGTCCAGGATCGCCGAGGCGGCGGAAAACGACATCAATTACCGCCACCGCTTCATGAACCGGCCCCTGGAGGTCGGAACCGACATCACGACCGCGATCTCCCACTCGACCTGCATGGTCGCCCAGGATATCGGCGCCAAGGCCATTGTCACGGTCACCATGTCCGGTTTCACCGCACGCCGCATCAGCAAGTACAAACCCACATGTCCCATCGTGGCCTGCTCCGTCAGCGAGGCGGTCGCCTGCCAGATGAACCTGCTCTTCGGCGTGATCCCGCTCAACATCCCCCAGGAGGACAACGAAGAGGGCCTCTTCGAGGCAGCAGTCATCGCCGCCAAGAAGGCCGGCGTTGCGGAAAAGGGTGACAAGATCGTCCTGACCGCAGGCGTTCCTCTCGGCGAGACCGGAAACACCAACATGATCCGTGTCTTCGAAGTGTTCTGATAAAAGTGGTCTGAAAAAAAGTGCACTGGATAAAAGCGCTCTGGATTTTGAAAGCGGATAAATGTACAGCCCCTGCCTCCGGCAGGGGCTGTTTTGCGCCATAGGCCGGCCCGCTCCTCTTCTGCGGGATTGATCACCGGTAGTAGCGGTCAACCCGCTCCCTGATCTGGGCAAAATCGATCCGGCACTTGCCGTCGTAAATGCCTACGGGGATGGTCTCGTTCATACCGAAGATGGAAATATCCGGCTCCTCCCCGTACTGGAAGACGATGACCTTCTCCTTATAGGGATCCACGATCCAGTACTCGCGGACACCCGCCTTCCGGTATTTTTCCGCCTTGATGGTCATGTCCTTTGCCCTGGTGGAGGGGGACAGGACCTCGGCGACGAAGTCGGGGGCTCCGTCATGGTAATCAGGAATGCTCTTGCCAATATCATTGAAAAAGGTCTTATGTTCGGGGCTGCCTTCCGCATCTTCCCCGTTGTCTTTGCTGTTTTCCGTATCCTCTTTTTTACAGACGATATATACATCCGGCTGTACGACTGTGAAATCATCCTGGTCCAGGCGGACATCGGAAGGGGCGATAAAAGGAGTACAGGGCCCGTCGTGGCTATAGATGTAGCTGGACAGCTGATAATAAATCTGACCTGCTATGATCTGATGGGTGCGGCCGGGAGAGGCCATCAGATATATGACGCCGTCGATCAGCTCCGTCCGGAGGTCATCGGGGAAGCTTTCCCTGTCCTGCAGAGTGAATTCGCCCTGTTTTTTGCCCAATTTGATAAGTCTGGGGTCAGGCGCGGTATGGTAGGCGGGAGCGGCCTCCCGTGCCAGGATCCGGGCGATCCTTTCCGGGCTGTCCGGCTCCGGCATCATGTCGTACCGGAACCCTCCCCCCTGCCTGCTCTGAGAGGGCACGGGACCATGACTGCCGGCAGAAGATCCGGGGGAAAGAGCAGAGGCTGCCGGCAGACTCCTGCCCGCCTCCTCTGGAATTTCCGGAAAAAGGGCGCGCGCCAGCGCGGCCAGCGTGGAATGGCGGGGGTTCTCCGTGATCCCGCCGAGGACCTTCTGGACAGTTCCCAGAGGCAGGCCTGAGAGCTCCGCAATCCGGGCGTAGCTGTATCCGAGTTCTTTTTTTCTCTGTTTCATCTGGGCGACTGTGAACGGCATACAGGCCTCCTCTCCTTTTAATGGTCAAAATCCCTTGAATGTAACCATATAATAACCTTTTTTGATGATGATGTCAAGTGTGATGTATCAAAAGCCTAACCTAATAATAATTATGCGGCTATTTAATGGGTTAAAAATGGATATATTGGAGACCGGAGATGTGAAGGGACAGTTGGCAAAGTATGTTGGGGACGGGGGGCGGTACGTCCCAGAATCCAACCCATTTTTTTGCCAGGCAAAGCGATATAGTCATAAAATGAGAAAAAGGTCACTCTTTTTTCCGGAAGACAAGGCGACATAGTCACAAAACGATAGGAAGGTCACTACTGAGCGGGAGGATTCCCGGCGACCGGAGGGCATGTTGAGACAAAGGTCACTCATTTTTCCGGAAGTCAAAGCGACATAGTCACAAAACGATAGAAAGGTCACCCTTTTTTCCGGAAGTCAAAGCGACATAGTCACAAAACGAGGGAAAGGTCACCCTTTTTCCAGGAAGGCAAAGCGACATAGTCGCAAAACGAGGGAAAGGTCACCTTTTTTTCCGGAAGGCAAAGCGACATAGTCGCAAAACGAGGGAAAGGTCACCCTTTTTCCAGGAAGGCAAAGCGACATAGTCACAAAATGAGAAAAAGGTCACCCTTTTTCCCGGAAGGCAAAGCGACATAGCCACAAAATGAGAAAAAGGTCACCCTTTTTTTCGGAAGGCAAAGCGACATAGTCGCAAAACGAGGGAAAGGTCACTCTTTTTTCCGGAAGGCAAAGCGACATAGCCACAAAATGAGAAAAAGGTCACCCTTTTTTTCGGAAGGCAAAGCGACATAGTCACAAAACGATAGGAAGGTCACTCTTTTTTGCAGAAGGCATAGTGACATAGTCACAAAATGAGAAAAAGGTCATTACTGAGCGGGAGGATGCCTGACGACCGGAGGGAATGTTGAGACAAAGGTCACTCCAGGGCCGAGGGATGGGCAGCACCTCCCGGCTCACTCCATCATTGCCCGCAGGCTTTCGCTGGAGTATACTTATCAGTATTAAATCCATGCAGGATCGGAGGCATTCGAAAACCCGGTGTACACTGCATGTCACCGTACAATCAATTCCATGCGGGCCCGGGAAGGTCTCCGGCCTGCCGGGAGTAACCGCTTCCCGGAGCACTTACTGTTTTTATAAGAAATAATCTTTATGGATAAATTCTCGGATATCATCGGGCAGGACATCATCGTCTCTCATCTTCAGAACGCGCTGCAGACCGGCGGCGTTTCGCACGCCTATATACTGAACGGAGCAAAGGGCTCCGGGCGGCATATGATCGCCCGGAGTTTTTCGGCTGCCCTCCTGTGCGAAAATCCCCAGATCATTGAAATGGATGCGGGAAATCCGCAGGGCACAGGGCATCCTGAGGCGGTAGATCCGTATGGCGCAGAACTTTCGGGGTCAGGAGATTCACAGAAAAAGATGCCTGTCCGGAGGATCCTGCCTCGCGGCAGGCTCCTGGAGCCCTGCGGGGAGTGTCTGTCCTGCATCCAGGCGGCCGCCGGCAGCAATCCGGACATACTGATCCCGGCGCGGGAAAAGGAGTCGAGCTTCGGCGTCAATGATATCCGCAAGATCCGCGCGGATGTCCAGGTCAAGCCCTACCGGGCGTCGCACAAGGTCTATATCCTCGAGGACGCCGAAAAAATGACGCCGGCCGCCCAGAACGCCCTGCTCAAGACTCTGGAGGAGCCGCCGGGCTATGCGGTGATCCTTCTGCTGGCGGACGGAACAGCCGGCTTTCTGCCGACCATCATGAGCCGGTGTGTGACCCTGCCCCTGCGTCCGGTTGCCGAGAAGGCGGTGGAGGACTGCCTGATGGACCGCTTCGGAGCGGACCCCGACCGGGCCCGGCTCTGCGCCCGCTTTTCGGGCGGGAGCATCGGCCGCGCCGCCCAGCTCCTGGAAAATGAAAAGTTTGCCGCCCTGCGCGAGAAGACCATCTCCTTTATGCGGAAGATCGACCAGAAGGACGCCGCCGAGATCGCGGCCTTTGCAAAGGAGGCGGCCGCGGAGGACGAGACCCAGGACCTGATCGACTTTGTCCTGACCTGGAACCGGGACCTCATGGTCTGCCGCAGTACAATGCGCACAGAAAACTTGATTTTTACCGACGAAGTACAGTATATTATAGAAGCCGTGCCTATGCTCTCATGGCAGGGCCTGCAGTCTGCGTCCGAAGCCGTCTTTCGGGCCCGCAGACGCCTTTTTTCAAATGTTAATCCGGAACTCACCCTGCAGATGATGCTGCTGGAGATCCGCGCCGCCTACAGACACAGGGAGACTCCCCAGGGCTGACCGTCCGGCATAAACCACCCTTATCGATCCTTTTCGAGAAGGAAGCGATCACTTCTTTCGGAGAAGAGAAATGATTGATCCTTTCAGAGAACGGGAGGAGGAGATCCTTTCAGAGAACGGGAGGAGGAGATCCTTTCAGAGAACGGGAGCAGGAGATTTTTACAGGGGATGAGAGTAACAGATCCTCTTAGAGGATGAGAGTATTGAGGTATATATATGGAAAGAACCGAATCCGGCAAAGTCAAAGTCGTCGGCGTCCGCTTCCGGACTGCCGGAAAGATCTATTATTTTGACCCGGGAGATTTTGAACTGGCGCGCGGCAATCACGTAATCGTCGAGACGGCCAGGGGCATGGAATACGGCTTCGTCGTGGGCCCCGTGATGGAGGTCGATGAAAAGAGCATCCAGCCGCCGCTCAAGGCTGTGATCCGTCTCAGCACACCCGAGGATGACGACCGCGAGCAGAAGAACCGGGAGCGGGAGCGCGAGGCCTTCCGGGTCTGCCGGGAGAGAATCCGCCGCCGCGGCCTGGATATGAAGCTCATCGATGCTGAATACACCTTTGACAACAGCAAGGTCCTTTTTTATTTCACGGCGGACGGCAGGGTCGACTTTCGTGAACTGGTCAAGGACCTGGCAGGCGTCTTCCGCACCCGCATCGAGCTGCGCCAGGTCGGCGTCCGCGACGAGACCAAGATCCTGGGCGGCTACGGCAGCTGCGGGCGGCCCCTCTGCTGCCACACCTGGCTGTCCGACTTTGTGCCGGTCTCCATCAAGATGGCCAAGGAACAGAACCTGTCCCTGAACCCGGGCAAGATCTCCGGGGTCTGCGGCAGGCTCATGTGCTGCCTCAAAAATGAGGCTGAGACCTATGAGGAGCTCAATAAGACCCTTCCCCACCCCGGTGACGAGGTGGAGTCCGCCGACGGCCTCAACGGCCTGGTCGAGAGCGTCAATATCCTCCGCCAGACCGCCCGGATCATCGTCGAGGTGGATGACGAGAAGGAACTGCACGAGTACAATGTCAGCGACCTGACCATCCTGCGCAGACGCCGCAGAGGGGCCAGCCGCCCGACCATGCAGAAAAACAACCCCTCCGGAGCCAGGAGAAAAGACGGAAAAGAATCCCGTGAAAGCCGGGAAGGCAGGGAAGGAAAAGAGTCCCGTGAAAACCGGGATGGCAGAGAAGCCCGGGAAGGCCGCGACGGAAAGGAAAAACGGGAGCGGAGAGAAGGCAGGAAAAACGCTGCCGAAGGTGCCGCACAGGACCGCGAGGACCTGAAGGCAGCCGGCCGCGAACCTGAAGAGGGAAAGGCAGGCGGCCGTGACCGCGAGGACCAGAAGACTGCCGGCCGCGAATCCGGCGGAAGAGACCGCGGCAGAAGAGACCGCGGCAGGAACCGCGGAGACCGCAGACAGGACAGACGCGGCCACAACTCCCGCAGGGAGGAGGGCGCCGCTCAGTCTGAGAATGCACCCCGCAGGGAGGAAGGCGCCGCCCAGTCCGGAAATGCTCCTCACAGGGAGGAAAAGCCCGGCCAGACTGCCGGATCGCCCGCAGACAATTCTTCTGCCGAATGAGGATTCAATCTGCTGCTGAAAAACCAATCGGTTCCGCGGCGGCTGCAGACCGCCGGACGGGACAGAAAAACAGCAGATATTTAAAAGACTTTTTATGACGATTATAAATAAAATGAACATGCCGGATGATCTGGTATTTCCCGGCGAGCGGGTCGACGACCTGCAGCGCGCGGGGCTCCGGATCATCCAGGATCCTGCCCGGTTCTGCTTCGGCATGGATGCCGTCCTCCTGTCCGCCTATGTGCAGATGAAAAAGGCCCGCCGAGGCCTGGACCTGGGGACCGGGAACGGCATCATTCCCATTCTTCTGTCAGACAGGACCGACTGCGCCAGCCTGACGGGACTGGAGATCCAGCCGGCCAGTGCCTCCCTCGCGGAGCGCAGTGCAGCCCTCAACGGCCTGCAGGACAGGATCACGATCGTCCGCGGAGATATCAGAGAAGCAGACCGCATCTTTGCAGCTGCTTCTTTTGATTTTATCACCTGCAATCCCCCCTACAGGACCGCGGGAAGCGGAAAGATCACTGGATCCGCTGAATCTGCATGCCCTGCAGACAAAGAAAAGGCCGGGGCAGGAAAAATGCCTGGATCCGCCGGCTCTGAAAACAAGATTTCCAGACCGGATCCCGGAGCCTGTCCCACAGGAGGAGATCCCGGCACGGAGGCCCCGGATCTGAGCGGATTTGACCCCCGCGCCATCGCCCGCCATGAGCTTCTCTGCTCCTTTGACGATGTCGTTCGTGCAGCGGCCGTCCTGCTGCGCCCCGGCGGCCACTTCTACCTGGTCCACCGGCCCCTGCGCCTGGCCGAGATCACCACAAAGCTCTGCCTGGCCGGCCTGGAGCCCAAGCGCATGCGCCTCGTCTACCCGCATGCCGACAAGGCCCCCAACATGGTCCTTCTCGACTGCGTGCGCGGCGGCGCCCCCGAGCTCCGCGTCGAGCCGCCTCTCATTGTCTACGAAAAAGACGGCTCCTACACACCCGAACTCATGCGGATCT
>DGUF01000171.1:14744-18984 GCA_002394525.1 Lachnospiraceae bacterium UBA4317
CATGCGGATCTACTACGAGTGAAAAAAGGCCTCCAGAGAAGCCGCCTACACACCCGAACTCATGCGGATCTTCTGAGAGTGAAAAAAGGCCTCCAGAGAAGCCGCCTGGACACCCGAGCTCATGCGGACCTGCTGCGAGCGAAATAAGGGTGCAGAAGCTTTTTTCATAATTCCGGAACGAACCGGGAACGGAAGAGAATACAACAGGAGATAATATGTCCGGAACCCTATACCTGTGCGCAACGCCGATCGGCAACCTGGGCGACATCACACAGCGCGTCCTCGACACCCTCCGCGAGGTCGACCTGATCGCCGCCGAGGACACCCGCAACACCCTGCGCCTGCTCAACCATTTTGAGATCAAAAAGCCCATGACCAGCTATCATGAGCACAATAAATATGAAAAAGCCCGGGAGCTCCTGGCGGCCCTGCACCGGGGCAGCAATATCGCTGTCGTCACCGATGCCGGCACACCCGCCATCTCCGACCCCGGCGAGGTCCTCGCCGCCCTCTGCATCGAAGAGGGCATCCGCGTCACCTCCCTGCCCGGCGCCTGCGCCCTGATCACCGCCCTCACCATGTCCGGCCTGCCCGCCCGGCGCTTCTGCTTCGAGGGCTTCCTGCCCCCGGATAAAAAGGAGCGGAGGAGGATCCTGGACCAGCTCCGCACCGAGGAGCGCACCATCATCCTCTACGAGGCACCCCACCACCTGCGGAGCACCCTGGATGAACTGACCGGGACCCTGGGCGGCGACAGGAGGATCACCCTCTGCCGCGAGCTGACCAAACGCTTTGAGGAGGCCATCCCCCTCACGCTTGATTCGGCCGTCCGCTACTACGAGGAAAACGACCCCCGCGGAGAATACGTCCTCGTCCTGGCCGGCGCCGACCCCGAAAAGCTCCTGGACCAGGCCCGCGCCGCCTACGACGACCTGCCCCTGGAGGACCACATGCAGCGCTACCTCGACCAGGGACTCTCCCAGAAAGATGCCATGCGCCGCGTCGCCGCCGACCGAGGCCTCAGCCGCCGCGACATCTACCAGCAGCTCAAGGTCAAATGAGCCAGGAACGCTGGTCCGGGGATCGTGAATCACACGAAACGCGGGAATCACCTGGGAAGTCCCCTGACCCGTGCGCCCCTGACCAGCGAGCCCAGTCTCGCACCACCTCTCCCCGTCAATTTCCACATTGGCGCAAAAAAAACAAGTTTCAGAACGGTCATGCGCCTGTACAATATAAAATGTCCTGCATAACCGATAAAAGTGGAAAAGAACGCAAGCTATTATCTGGAAAAAGGAAAAGAAAAGGAGAAGAAACCTATGAAAACCGAACTCAAACTGGCCCCTTCGATCCTGTCGGCGGATTTCAAACACCTGGGCGAGGAGATCGCCGCCGTGGAAAAGGGCGGCGCCCCCTACCTGCACATCGACGTCATGGACGGCCTTTTCGTGCCCTCCATCTCTTTCGGCATGCCCGTCATCAAGTCGATCCGCAGCGCCACGGACATGGTCTTTGATGTCCATCTCATGATCATGGACCCTGTCCGCTACATCGGCGAATTTGCCGCCGCCGGCGCCGACCTCATCACCTTCCATCTGGAGGCCGCAGAGGACCCTCAGGCCGTGATCGACGAGATCCGCAAAAACAACTGCAAGGTTGGCATCTCTATTAAGCCCAAGACCCCCTTCGACGCAGTCATCCCCTATATGGACAAGGTGGATATGCTCCTGATCATGACGGTCGAGCCCGGATTCGGCGGCCAGAAGATGATGCCCGAGACCCTCGACAAGGTCCGCGCCGCCCGCGCCTACATCACGGAAAAAGGCCTCGCGACAGACCTCCAGGTCGACGGCGGTGTCAAATTCGACAACATCGACCTGCCCCTCGAAGCCGGCGCCAACATCTTTGTCGCAGGCTCCGCGGTCTTCGGGGACAAGACCTATGAGGAGACAAAGCGCTTCTGCGAGCACCTGGCAGAGAAGCAGGGGTGAACCGGCAGAAGAGCTCAAAGAAAAGACCTTTCAAATGAACAGGACTTCCAAAAAAAGGACTTTTAAGAGCAGGACATTCAAAGAAAAGGACTTTTAAGGAAAAGGACTTCAAAGATTAGATTGGAAGGGAAAGAAGCCTGAAGAAAAGAGCATCAAAGAAAAAGAACGACCCGGGGAGAATTTCTCCCCGGGTCCGTTTTTTGAAAAATCAGGCATATTACAGTCGTTCTGCTGCAACCCCGGTATTCTGCTGCAGTTCAACATTTGTTGCAGTTCACCATTTGTTGCAGTTTCAAATTTGCTGTGATTTCCTACTTGCATGATTTTCTGTTTGCTGCGATTCAGCAGCTGCTGCCATTCAGCACTTTCTGTCGATCAGGCCTCCGGAAAATCCTTTTCCGGTCTTGTGCATATCTCCGTCAAGTGCGTCTCCGACCGGCATTTCCGCAGCTGTCGCGCCGGCTCCGTCTATTTCCGCTCCGACAGTCCCTTCGCCGGACATCCGCATTGCGACTGCCATCTCTTCGACAGCGGGAAGTTCATCGGATCCCGCATTTTTTTTCTCGAAAAGCTTCATGCCTGCCGGGAACTTTATGACAGATTCAGCGGTTGAATCTCCGGCGTCCGCCCTGTCGTCAGAGCCTTCCGCGTCCGTGTTGCTGCCGGAATTCGCTTCCTGCGCCCTGTCGGCCGGATCCGCCGCGTCCGCGATTCCAGCTGCGGCCTCTCCAGCCGTAGAACCGGCCGGCTCTTCCGCACGGATCGTTTCGGCTGCTTTGCCGGTCCGTTTTGCCGGGGCTGCTTTGTCGCCGGATTGTATTTCGGCCGCCATCTCTGCCATTTCGTGATCCTCCATTTCCCTTTTGCGCTTCTCCAGCCGCTTGATGATGTAGTCGTGGTAGATGAAATCGCCGATGGCGGCAAAGGGGATGGCCAGAAGGATGCCTGCCACTCCGAGGAAACGGCCGCCGATGATCAGGGAGATCAGGATCCAGACGGCGGAAACGCCCAGCCTTTCGCCGAAGAGCCTGGGCTTGAGGATATAGCCGTCGAAGGTCTGCAGGACGACTGTGAAGAGCAGGAACCAGAGCGCGTGCCAGGGGTTGACCAGGACCAGGATAAAGGCCCCGATGGCGGCCCCGACCATGGGGCCGAAGGTAGGCGCCAGGTTGGTCACGCCCACGATCACGGAAATGATCGCGACATAAGGCATATCCATGATCAGCATGAAGATCCAGTTCAGGACCCCGATGATCAGTCCGTCCAGGACATCAAAGGCGATATACTCGACCAGGATCGAATTACATCTGCTCCAGAAGGTCGCCGAGCTGTGGTAGACATGGTCGGGCATCACAGCCTTGAGGAGCCGGACAAAACCTTTTTTCAGTTTATGATTGTCCAGCATCAGATAGATGGCCAATATAAAGGAAATGATCCACTCAAATACGTTGCGGCCAAACCCGAAGGAGGCGTTCACGATCTTGTTGACGTTTTCCGGCAGGATCCTGGTGATCGACTGCAGGAGTTCGTCACTCGAGGAAATGAACTTGGACAAATCGATGTCATGCCTGGCCGCAAAATTGCTCAGCTGCATCATCAGCCGCTGCATGGACCGGACATATCCGTTCACGTTCCTGGCGAAGAGGACGATACTGTCGATGATCTGGGGGACCAGAGCCACCATCAGGACCGCGATAAAGAGAATCACGGTCAGGACCGAGAGCAGGACCGAGAGCGAATGCCGGAGCCTGGGCGTCTTCACCTTGTTCAGCACATATTTGGAGTAGGTGGCCACCAGAGGATCCAGGATGTAGGCCATTATGAGGGCCAGGATGACCGGAGCGCAGATCTTCAGGATGCCCTTCACGATCCTTCCCAGGGTCCCCAGATGGGTCAGCAGCATATAGAGCAGTACCGCTGAGCATGCCGCCACAGTATAGGCGGCCCACTTTTCTTTAAGTACGTTTTTATTGAATTTCATCAATACTTCCCGTCAATGCATTTTTTATAAAATACAGCTGTCGATGAGTCCGGTCTGCGGCAGGGCCTGACACGCCTGAAACAAGCGAAGAGCCGCTGCCGGACTGCCCGCGGCAGAGGGCTGCCGCGTATCTCAAGTATATGCCAAAAAGGCTCTAACTGCAATGCATGAGAGGAGGGGAACAAACCTGGTCCGGAGGTTTGTCGTTACAGGAACTCAGGCTCACCTGAAAAGCGAGGCGTTTTGGGTGTGACAAGGGGGTGTGACA
>DGUF01000171.1:19085-21728 GCA_002394525.1 Lachnospiraceae bacterium UBA4317
AGTGCCTGTCCCCTTGTCACACCTTCGTCACGCCCCATTGTTATCTCCCTGCGCAAGCGTTGGAAGTTCGCGCCTTTCGAGGGGGCGTGTACATGTAACGGATTGTCAACGCCGTTCAGCCCGGGTCTTTTGCGAATGTCTGACTCATTCGACTTCGTAGGTCCTGGCTGCTATGTTGACCCTTTCATCTAATCCTTTATCCTCAAACACAACGAAAGAGACAGGATCGCCGGTGCGCAGATAGAAGCAGCTGGCGCAGAGGATCTCCTCGCCGGGCTTTATTGCTTCTGAGGTATTGTTTTCTTCTTCTACAGGATCAGCTATATAATTCATGGGCAGACTGATACCGTCCTGCAGGGCATAGAAGTAGTTGCGCTGAATGAAGGGGACTTCGTCTTTCTGAGATGTGTTCCGGAAGGTAAAGTAGACCCTAACAGTGTCCCTGCCGTCCTTATCTGTGAAAAATTCCGCATTTTCTATACGCACCTGCCCGGTTTCCCCGGGAAGTGCCCTGACATACTCGGGGACAGAGGAATCAGCGTCGAAAGCAAAGGGCTCTGCAGGCGGGCCGCTCAGATTGTGGGGATCGGCGTAGAAAAGCACGGTGTTGTCTTTGTCATCCGTACAGCTGATCCGGAAGCCCACCACACCGCCGTCAGGATCATATTTGTGGATATCTGCACAGCGGAGAGTCCTGCCGGGAGCCATTCCGAGATTGACATTATACTCCTCCGGTATATCGCTGAGCTCCCAGGTCGTCTCCAGATCCGAGCCGTTCTGACTGGCTTTAAAATCATAGTACCAGATTTCCTGATAGTCATCGGTGGTGTTGGTCGCTTCATAATAGAAGACAATGAGCGGACCTTCGTCGCCTGCCACCTGGTCTGCTCCCAGGACGGTAAACGCAATGCCATTCACAGTGCCGGAAACGGGACCCTCAGACGGCTCGCCTTCGGGGATGGGCTTGTCAGTTACTTTTCCTTTCAGTGACATAGCAAGGAAGAGGAGGTCTGTCAGATGGCCTTCTATATTGCCGACCGCCGTCTGCGAGATCTTACTGAGCTGGCTTTTAAGACTGCCGGCCCCCTGCTCCCTGTATTCCGCAAGCTCCTGCTCGTTCAGTCTGCTGAAATCCAGAGAATATTCCGAAGTGCTCATTTTCAGGGACTCGCCTTCACAGACATAGGGAATACTGACAGGATCTGTCAGATCAGACCCTTTGCCGGGCTCAATGATGATGTCGCTGTCATCCCATTCCAGAGGAAGCTCCGCATCCAGAAGCTTCATGCTGCCGGTACCGTCCTCCCTGAGGGTGAGGTATAAGTTGCCCCCCATCCTGACAATATTGATGATCTCGCTCATTGCATTTTCTGAATTGACGGAATGACCGGTCAGCTTATAGGTGCCTGCAGTGGACCAGGCTTCTGCAGAACGCGCCGGCTCAGCGGCCGCCTGAGCTGCCGTTTCGGACGAGGCGGCGCTCTGCGAAGCAGGATCTGCAGCGGCTGCCGTTTCGGACGAGGCGGCGCTCTGTGAAGCGGGATCAGCAGCGGCTGCCGTTTCGGACGAGGCGGCGCTCTGTGAAGCGGGATCTGCAGCGGCTGCTGTTGTTTCCGGCGCAGGTTCATTTGCATCCGTATTCAGGTCCTGATCCTCTGCTGATGCTGCCGCCTTCGATGCGTCGCCGGCAGCATCTGTGGTCTGTTCAGTTCCGGCGCTGCCCGACGCCGGGGCGGTGCTGCCGCCGCAGGCCGACAAAGACAACAGCATACTGAATACAAGAAGGACAGCCAATGCTTTTTTCATTCTTTTCACCTCCTGTAAAATGTGAGGACTTCCTGCAGGCGGGGGCCATCTGCCTTTCTCCGGATGGCTTTCAGCCGGATGATCCGCCGGCAGGCATGCCTTTTTTGAACATTTTCATCATTTTAATTATACAAAATCAGAGAATATATAAAAAGCGTAAAAGCAGCGCGCGAAAAGCGCATTGACAATGCATGCGTAACAATGCCCTCATAACAATGCCTGCATTACAATGCTTGCATTGTTATCGCCGCGCCCAACGTCACAGATCCACGCCCGGCGATGGAGGGTGACAGCAGCGGCCGGATTGCCCCCGCCGTCCCTCCGGCCTCACAAAAAAAATGTGAAGAAAGGCCCTTAATTTTGCACGGTCTGTTAGTTGCGTTTGAAGTCTGTTCTGTATATAATGTCAAATGAAGAAAGAGCGATGTCTTTTTTTCAATACACAAAGCTTTAAGAAAGAGGTATAAGAATGGCAAATCTTGATCTTACTAAGTATGGTATCACCGGCGCGACCGAGATCGTCCGCAATCCTTCCTATGAATATCTGTATGAGGAAGAGATGAAGAAGGATCTCACGGGCTTCGACAAGGGCGTCGAGACCGAGCTGGGCGCAGTCAACGTCATGACCGGTATCTACACCGGCCGTTCCCCCAAAGACAAATTCATCGTCATGGACGAGAACTCCAAGGATACAGTCTGGTGGAATACTCCCGAGTATCCCAATGACAACCACGTTGCCTCCGAGGCAACCTGGGCAGCCTGCAAGGAGCTGGCCGTGAAGGAACTGTCCGGCAAGAAGCTCTATGTCGCTGATGCCTTCTGCGGCGCCAACAAGGA
>DGUF01000086.1 GCA_002394525.1 Lachnospiraceae bacterium UBA4317
GTGCCCCTCCTGTACGTCTATGTGCAGCCCAGGGAGAAGAAGGTCAGCCGTATCAATGGCGCTCTGGACCGGGTGCGCGGCGGCTACGACGGGCTCCTGCGCAGGCTCCTCTACAGGAAAAAGACGACCCTGCTGGTCAGCGTCCTGCTCCTGATCCTGTCCTTTGTCATCGCGTCCACGCTCAACTTCGAGCTGATCCCCGCCGACTATGACGGCAGCATCACGATCACGGCCGACGTCCGGCCCGGGACCCGTCTGGAGATCATGGACCGGGAGATGACCCGGATCGAGGAGATGGTCCGCGACGATGAATTGTTTGAAAATTACAGTCTGACCATTTCCGGCAGTCAGGCGACCGTCACGGCCTATGCGGTGGACGACTGCCCCAGGACCAGTGAGTCGGCGGTGGAGGAATACACCAACGCCCTGGCAGATATGACGGGCGCGGATATCGCGGTCGGCCCCTCCGGCGGCTCCAGCAGCGCCATGTCCGCCAATTATTCGTCGGATACCATCGACGTGGTCGTCCAGAGTGAGGACATGGATGCCCTGGCGGATGCCTGTGAGCAGATCGAGGAGGAGATGGCGGTCCTGCCGGGCGTCATCCACGTCAAGTCGGACGCCTCCACGAGGCAGACTGCGGGCCATGTGGTCGTGGACCCTCAGAAGGCCGCGGCGGCGGGGCTGGCCCCGGCCCAGGTGGCCATGGACCTCTACCAGACCATGAACGGCGTCACGGCCGCCCACATGGATATCGACGGGAACCAGTACGACATCATCCTCAACTATGCCGACGGGGCCTACGAAGATATCAACCAGCTCATGGACAAGACCCTGGCCGGCGCCATGGGCAACCAGGTCGTCCTGCACGACATCGCGGAGGTGTCCTACGACCAGCAGCTGCAGATGATCCAGAAGAGCGGCGGCAAGATCCAGAATACGGTCTCCGCGACACCTGCTGACGGAGAAAAGGGCAGCGTCCAGAAGGCGGTCAACAGCCTGATGGCGGACATCGAGCTGCCGGAGGGCGTCGAACAGTCCTCCTCCATGCTGGATGATACCAGGACGGAGAACCTCTCGGCCATTTTCTACGCGATCCTGGCCGGCATCTTCCTGGTCTTCCTGGTGATGGCCATGCAGTTCGAGTCGCCCCGCTTCTCGCTCATGGTCATGACCTGCATCCCCTTCTCCCTGATCGGGTCCTTCCTGCTGCTCTTTGTCATGCGCAGCAGCATGAACATGGTGTCCATGATGGGCTTCCTCATGCTTATGGGAATCGCCGTCAACAACGGTATCCTCCTCGTCGACACCGTCAACCAGGAGAAGGAGAGGATGTCCCTGGATGACGCCCTGGTCGAGGCGGGCAAGATCCGCCTGCGGCCCATCCTGATGACCACGCTCACCACCATCCTGGCCATGGTGCCCATGGGATGGTTTTCGGACAACAAGATGATGTCCAGTATGGCCTTCGTCATCATCGGCGGCCTCGTCGCATCCACCGTCCTGTGCCTGCTCATGATGCCGTCCTACTATCTCATCATCTCCAAAAAAGACAAGACGGACCGGCCGGACAGAAGGCTCCCCTTCTGGAGGCGCCGGGCCCTGCCCGCAGGAGGAAACAATGGCGGCGAAGAAGGATGACTTTGCCCGGCAGCAGAGTCTGCTGAACAAGGAACTGAAGGAGGGGACCTTTCACCGGGTATACCTGGTCTGCGGGGATCAGGCCTACCTGCGTCTGCAGAACCGGGACCGGCTCCGGGCTGCCCTTCTGGGGGACGGGGATGAGATGAATGTCTCGTCCTATTCCGGCATGGATGTTACGGCGCGCGAGGTCATCGACCAGGCCGAGACCCTGCCTTTTTTTGCGGACAGGCGCGTGATCCTGCTGGAAAACTCGGTCTTTTTCTCCAAAAAGGCCAGTGTGGAGTCGGACGCCCTGGCTGCCTACATTCCGGAAATCCCGGAGTCAGCTGCCCTGGTCTTCGTGGAGGAGGCGCCGGACAAGCGCAAGAAGCTCTACAAGGCCATCCAGAAAAACGGCTTTGTGCTCAGCTGCGAGGACCTGACGCCCCAGATGCTGGGCAGGTGGACGGCGGGCCTCTTCAAAAAGGCGGGCCTGGCCATCGACGGCCCCACCCTCAACCGCTTCCTGGAGACCGTGGGCGAGGACATGATGAACATCGTCAGCGAGTCGGAGAAACTGATCGGCTACTGCATGGGGCGGGAGAGCGTGACCGCGGAGGACATCGCAGCCGTCTGCAGCCCTCAGCTCAGGGACCGGGTCTTTGACATGATCGGGGCGGTCTCCCGCAGACAGAAGGACCGGGCCCTGTCCATCTACATGGACCTCATCGCCCTGCGGACCCCGTCCCAGGTCATCCTGACCCTCCTGCAGAGGGAGTATTCACGCCTGCTCCAGGTGAAGGAGCTCCAGGAGGAGCGGAAATCCGAGGCGGAGATCGCCGCAAAGATCGGCCTTTCCCCCTGGATCGTCAAAAAAAACTACCTGCCTGTCACGCGGTCTCAGGATGCGGGACGCCTTGCGCGCGCCCTGCAGCTCTGCCTGCAGGCCGACCAGGACTACAAGAGCGGCCGGATCGACGCCGGCGTCGCCGCGGAGATGACCATCATCCGCCTGTGCGGAT
>DGUF01000052.1:0-3162 GCA_002394525.1 Lachnospiraceae bacterium UBA4317
AACTTCCGGTGGGGGCAAACGGGTTATCGGCGGGCTCAGGCAAACTTCCGGTGGGGGCAGGCTGTCTCCCGGTTTTTTCCTCATGTTTCCGATATTTTGCCGCGCGAGTTCGGGTGGTTTCCCGATTGGCTCAGGCTTCTGCTATAATCATCAGCTTCTGGTGTCCGAAAGCGGTCAGGAAATGCATTGCGCATTTCATTTTGCGGACGGTTTTTTCGTTGGTCTCTCCTTTTTTCTACTCGTCTTTCCGGCTGTAGGTATTTTGTGTGGACGCACCGATTCTTGATGGACGCATCGCTCCTGTAATACGATTGTGTTCCGGCGCCAGTCCTTCTTTTTTTGACCGTTCGGTATATTTTGACCGTTCGGTTTTCAAAAAATATTCCGGCAAAAAAGAACACATACCTGTTGTCCGCTTCTTCTCTTCCGCCTGCTCCAGGCTCAGCGTTACGGGTTCCAGAGTCCTGATTCTTGTCTCATGCAGGACTAGATGGATCCAGCCCGGCGCAAAGATCCAACCCGGCGCAAAAACAAGGGCCGGAAAACAGAAAAAGGCCGCGAGAAATCTCCGGCTCTGTAAAAAAGGAAAAATATGTTCTTCCACAATAACTATGCTCGTCAAAATTGTTTTATCAACTCTGAATTCTATTTATCACTGCTCTTCGGCAGTTCTTGCTCTCCCATGTGAAAACAGCTGTTTTTCATAGAGATTCTATTTTTACGCACAAATAGTTCTGTTATTCCGTATTTTCACTGTCGCGCAGGTACTCTTCTCTCTCTTTTTTCAGGGCTATGCTCTGAGAAAGTTCACGAATCTTTTCTTTCATCTCCGAAATTTCCAGGGTCATGAGGAACATCTTGATGATCAGGATAAGGATGATTCCGGCCATGACAAGGTTGGCCGGGGAGATAACTCCCAGGAGTCTGGAGAAGATGTATACGATGTCCGGAAAGAGGGCGATCAGGACCAGCAGAAAAGAAAAAAGGATCCAGAAAATCGTGGAATCGATCTGGACCTTCTTTTTGCGGATCTGGCGGAGCATGGCGACCATGGTGGTCACGGCGCCCAGGATAAGTACGATCCGGAGCTGTATGGACATGGTGATCATGTTGGTTTCCTCTCGGTTTCTGAGAATTTCCGGTTTTCCGGATGAAGGGGCTGGAATTGAATCGTGCCGCTCTTCGGAGCCTCTTCGGGGGGCTGTAACAGCGATCCTCCGGCATTTCAGATGAAGGGCAGGGATTCAAAACGTGCCGCTCTTCAGATGTCGGGGCGGGATTCAAATCATGCCGCTCTTCAGATATCGGGGCGGCGCTTATCTGGCGTTCTGGATGACCAGGATGGAGATCAGCATGCGGGCCATGTAGAGCATGGAGCGCATGGCGTTGAGGTAGCTCTCTCCGGCGATCCTTTCGTCCATCCGGACCTGGACTTCTTTGATGGGGACGCCTTTTTTGGCCAGGAAGGAGATGGTGTCAGGTTCGGGGCCGTAGTTCATGTTGGCGGCCAGATCTTTGCAGATGCGGCGGGAGTAGAGGCGCATTCCGGAGGTCGGGTCGGCGATGGTGATGCCGGAGGCGGCGCGGATGGCCCAGGCGATGAGGCGGCTCCCGATCATTCTGGCTGTGAAGGGTTTTTTTTCTGTCGCGAAGCGGGATCCGATGACGACGTCGTATCCTTCCTGCATGGCTTTGTACATGCTGTCTATGTATTCGGGCCGGTGCTGGCCGTCGGCGTCAAACTGGACGGCGCAGTCGTATCCCTTGTAAAAAGCGTATTTCATGCCGGTCTGGAAGGCGCCGGCCAGGCCCAGGTTGACCGGGTGGTCAATGACATTGAAGCCCCTTTTGTGGCAGATTTGCGAGGTGGCATCTGATGAGCCGTCATTGATCACGACGTAATCGTACTGGGGATAGTTGTCTTTGATGTTATCCACCACCCGCTCGATATTTTCCGCTTCATTGTAGGCGGGAATGATCAGGAGAAGCCTGTTGGGCATGGTTGTTTTCCTTTTTGTTCAGATACTGCCTGCGGCAATTTCATATAAAAAGAGTGATATAAGTGAGTGGCTTGTACCGGCAGGGACAGTTTCGCGTCTGCGTTTTGTGTCTGGTTTTCTCGGTTTTTTCTGCCCCGTGTAAGACGCCGGCAATCACCTTTGCAGGTCCTGTTGGTTCTTTCGGCCGTGCAAGATGCCGACGTTCCCGTTTTCAGGTCCTGTTGGATCTTTCGGCCAGACAAAATGTGAGCATTCTCGTTTTCAGGTCCTGTTGGATCTTTCAGCCAGGCGGTAGAGGCGGTTGATCTGTCTTGCCAAGGGTTCGGGCCAGAACCTTTTGAGCATGTCCAGGTCCTCCTGTGTGCGGCCGGCGGATTCAATGAGTTCGGTCGTGGTGGATTCTCTGTGAATGCGGTGCTGCATCAGGGGGATGCGGGCGTAGACAAAGTCGCCCTGCATGTCCGCGGCGGCGGCCCAGGCCTGCCAGTCTATGTTGCTCTTCATGCCTGTCCTGAACATGGCGTAGGGCAGGTTTTCGCGGGCGTAGGTCACGGAGGGGCAGCAGATGGGGTTGCCGACGGACAAAATGACCCTCTTAAAGGCTCTCCGGCCGCTCAAAAAGGGGGCGGCGACGGGGAGCAGGAGGAGTTTTTTGATCCTGAGGTTGAGGTTTTTATCTGTGATGCCGTCCTCCCTCAGTTCGTAGTAGTCCGAGAAAAAGAGGAGGGGCTTTTTTCTTTTTTCCATCATGGCGACGGCGGTCTGCGAGTAGGCAGGTTCGTAGAGGTCGTCCTGGTGGGCGATGGTGACGTAGGGGGTCTGCGCCTGTGAGAGGGCGTAGTTCCAGTCACCAGCGATGTCGGGTTTCCGGCCGGAGACGCGGACTTCGATGCCTCTTTCCACCGCGACGCGGCGTATGTGGTCGTTGTCGGTCGAGGTCGTGATCAGGATCCGGCTCCGGGCGGTCTGGGCCAGGAGGGAGTCGGCGCACTCGCCCAGGTAGGGGCTCTCGCCGTAGGCGCAGATGACGAAAGTGTGGAGCGCTGTGAGGTCTTCGACGGCAAGGGCCGTTTTTGCTGCCGATTCCTGGTTCTGTTCCATTTTTTCTCCTGTTTTTTCGGGCATATACAAGGTGCGGGCGGACGGCGTTCTGTCGTCCCCG
>DGUF01000052.1:3273-3814 GCA_002394525.1 Lachnospiraceae bacterium UBA4317
AGTCCCGGCGGACGGCGTTCTGTCGCCCCTTCTGTTTTTCAGCACTCCCGGCGGGCGTTTTTTTATAAGAGCAGCGCGGGCGGTTGAGAACTCAGCGGTTTCCGTACATCTGCTCGTAGTAGTTCTGGTATTCGCCGTCGATGATGGGCTGCCACCAGGACTGGTTGTCCAGGTACCAGCGGATGGTCTTTTTGATGCCGTCCTTGAACATGGTCTCGGGGAGCCATCCCAGTTCGTTGTGGATCTTGGTGGGGTCGATGGCGTAGCGCAGGTCGTGGCCCTTGCGGTCGGTGACATAGGTGATCAGGCTCTCGGGCTTGCCCAGTTCCTTGCAGATGAGCTTGACGATGTCAATATTTTTCATCTCGTTGTGGCCGCCGATATTGTAGACTTCGCCGACGCGGCCATTTCTCATGACCAGGTCGATGGCCTTGCAGTGGTCCTCGACGTAGAGCCAGTCGCGGACGTTGAGGCCTTCTCCGTAGACGGGGAGGGGCTTGTCGTGCAGGGCGTTGATGATCATCAGGGGGATCAGCTTCTC
>DGUF01000052.1:3900-4558 GCA_002394525.1 Lachnospiraceae bacterium UBA4317
CGTAGTTGTTGGAGCAGCGGCTGACGGAAACCGGCAGGCCGTAGGTCCGGTGGTAGGCCAGGACCAGGAGGTCCGCGGAGGCCTTGGAGCTGCTGTAGGGGCTGCTGGTGTGGATGGGGGTCTCCTCGGTAAAGAAGAGGTCAGGCCGGTCGAGGGGCAGGTCGCCGTAGACTTCGTCGGTCGAGACCTGGTGATAGCGGGTGATGCCGTATTTGCGGCAGGCGTCCATGAGGGTGGCTGTGCCGAGGATGTTGGTCTGCAGGAAGATCTCGGGATTTTCGATGGACCGGTCCACGTGGGATTCAGCCGCGAAATTGACGACGATGTCCGGCTTTTCCTCCTCGAACAGCTTGTAGATGCCTTCGCGGTCGCAGATGTCCATGCGGACAAAGCGGAAGTTGGGCTTGTCCATGACGGGGGCCAGCGTCGACAGGTTGCCGGCATAGGTCAGCTTGTCGATGCAGACGATCCTGTCCTCAGGGTGCCTGTCAAGCTCATAGTAAACAAAGTTGCTTCCGATAAATCCGGCGCCGCCGGTCACAATGATGGTCATAGTCTTCTCCATTCCTGTTTTTATGTATAGAAAGGTTTATTGGTGGTCGGTTTTTTTCTGGTGGTTAGTTTTTTCCGGCAGGTATGAGTCAGCAGAACCGTCCCC
>DGUF01000071.1:0-154 GCA_002394525.1 Lachnospiraceae bacterium UBA4317
TGCGCGGCAAGATCCTCAATGTGGAAAAGGCCCGCGAGGACAGGATCTACGCCAACGAGGAGATCAAGGCCATGATCACGGCCTTCGGGACCGGCATCCACAACGACTTTGATATCACTAAGCTCCGCTATGACAAGATCATCATCATGACCGA
>DGUF01000071.1:209-984 GCA_002394525.1 Lachnospiraceae bacterium UBA4317
ATGACCGATGCCGACGTCGACGGCGCCCACATCGACACCCTGATGCTGACCTTCCTCTACCGCTTCATGCCGGAGCTGATCCGCC
The DNA here is from genome assembly GCA_002394525.1 of Lachnospiraceae bacterium UBA4317. Next base: position 295 of record DGUF01000071.1, read on the forward strand.
AGGGCCATGTCTACCTGGCCATGCCGCCCCTCTACAAGCTGGAGAAGAACAAAAAGGTCTGGTACGCCTATAGCGACGAGGAGCTGGCAAAGATCCTGGACGAGGTCGGCAGAGACCAGAACAACCGCATCCAGCGCTACAAGGGACTGGGCGAGATGGACCCCGAACAGCTCTGGGAGACCACCATGGACCCCGCGCGCAGAGTACTCAAGCGCGTCCAGTTCAATGAGGAGACAGAATCCGAGATCGACCTCACCTTCACCATCCTGATGGGAGACAAGGTCGAACCCAGAAGAGAATTTATAGAGAAAAACGCGAGATTTGTGAAGAATCTGGATATTTAAGGAGAAGCTGTTAGATTTTAGCTATTAGCTTTTAGCTATTAGCTAACGGCTAAAAGCTAATGGCTAACAGCTAATAGCTAACAGCTCATGAAAGGAACAGCATGGACGACACTATTTTTGACCGCATACAGGAAGTAGACCTGAAAAAGACGATGGAGAGCTCCTACATCGATTATGCCATGAGCGTGATCGCGCAGCGTGCGCTTCCGGATGTGCGGGACGGGATGAAACCCGTCCAGCGCAGGATTTTGTATGCGATGAGCGAGCTCAATAACGGTCCTGACAAGCCTCACAGGAAGTGTGCCCGTATCGTCGGCGATACAATGGGTAAATATCATCCCCACGG
>DGUF01000071.1:1027-2899 GCA_002394525.1 Lachnospiraceae bacterium UBA4317
ATATCATCCCCACGGCGACAGCTCGATCTACGGCTCCCTGGTCAATATGGCCCAGCCATGGTCCATGCGCTACACGCTGGTGGACGGCCACGGCAACTTCGGCAGCGTGGACGGCGACGGCGCCGCGGCCATGCGTTATACCGAGGCCAGGCTGACCAAAATCTCCATGGAGATGCTGGCGGATATCAACAAGGATACGGTCACCTTCGTGCCCAACTTTGATGAGACCGAGAAGGAGCCTTCGGTCCTGCCCAGCCGCTTCCCCAACCTGCTGGTCAACGGCACGACGGGCATCGCCGTCGGTATGGCCACCAATATCCCTCCCCACAACATGAGGGAGGTCGTGGCGGGCGTTACGAAGATCATCGACAACCGGATCGAGGAGGACAGGGACACGGATATCTCCGAGCTCCTTCCCATCATCCAGGCGCCGGATTTTCCCACCGGCGGCATTATCATGGGAACGGCGGGCGCCATCCAGGCCTACCGGACCGGGCGGGGCAAGGTCATCACCCGGGCCGTGACCGATATCGAGGCCATGTCCAACGGCAAGCACCGCATCATTGTCAGTGAGCTTCCCTACCTGGTCAACAAGGCCAACCTGATCCAGAAGATCGCGGAGCTGGTCAAGACCAAGAAGATTGACGGGATCACCGACCTGCGCGATGAATCTGACCGGGAAGGCATGCGGGTCGTCATCGAGCTGCGCCACGATGCCAATCCCAACATCGTCCTCAACCGGCTCTACAAGCACACGCAGATGCAGGATACCTTCGGCATCACCATGCTGGCCCTGGTCAACAACGAGCCCAAGGTCATGAACCTCCTGGAGATGCTGACCTACTACCTGGAGCACCAGGAGGACGTCGTGACGCGCAGGACGCGCTACGACCTCAACAAGGCCGAGGAGAGAGACCACATTTTACAGGGTCTGCTCATCGCCCTCGACAATATCGACGAAGTCGTCCGGATCATCCGGCAGAGTCCCAATGTCCAGGCCGCCAAGGCCAGCCTGACCGAGCGCTTCGGTCTGGATGACGTCCAGGCCCAGGCCATCGTGGACATGCGTCTGCGGGCTCTGACAGGTCTGGAACGCGACAAGCTGGAGAAGGAGCACCAGGACCTCCTGCTCAGGATCGCCGAGCTCAAGGAGATCCTGGCAGACCCCAAGAAGCTCCTGGCCGTGATCAAGGAAGAAATCAATATCATCGCGGACAAATACGGCGATGACCGCAGGAGCCGGATCGAGGCCGACGCCGGCGACTTTGAGATCGAAGACCTGATCAAAAATGAAAATGTCGTCATAGCCAGGACCTCCCTGGGCTATATCAAGCGCATGACGGAGGACAATTTCAAGGTCCAGGGCAGGGGCGGCCGCGGGATCAAGGGCATGCAGACCCTGGATAACGACTATATCGAAGACCTGCTCATGACCAGGACCCATGACTTCATCATGTTCTTTACCAACCAGGGAAGGGCCTACAGACTCAAGGCCTACAAGATCCCCGAGGCCAGCCGGACCTCCCGCGGAACGGCCATCGTCAACCTCCTCAACCTCCTCCCGGACGAGAAGGTCACGGCCATCATCCCCATCATGGATGAGAACGAGGAGAGGAACAACCTCTTTATGGCCACCCGCAGCGGCATCGTCAAGAAGACACCCCTGAGTGACTTCTCCAACATCCGCAACAACGGGATCATAGCCATCAGCCTCCGCGACGGGGACGAACTGATCGACGTCAAACAGACCAGTGCCGACAACGACATCTTCCTGGTCTCGAAGAAGGGCATGTGCATCCGCTTCAGGGAGACCGATGCCCGCGCCATGGGCCGGACAGCTGCCGGTGTCAGGGGAATGTCCCTGGAAAAGGG
>DGUF01000146.1 GCA_002394525.1 Lachnospiraceae bacterium UBA4317
CCCTACTCCGTCGTCCTCTTCGATGAGATCGAGAAGGCCCACCCGGACGTCTTCAACGTCCTGCTCCAGGTTCTGGACGACGGCCGGATCACCGACTCCCAGGGCAGGACTGTGGACTTCAAGAACACCATCCTGATCATGACCTCCAACATCGGCGCCCAGGAGATCCTGGCCGACATCGAAAACCGGGAGAAGGCCGGACAGGGAGGCGACAAGGTCAACTTCAACTTTGATGAGAACTCTGCCTTCGGCGCGGACGACGGGACCGATCTCTCGGGCCTGTCCGAGTCCTTCCGCAGGGAGCAGGAGCACTGGGAGATCTCTTCCTATACCAGGGAGAAGGTCCAGAAGCTTCTGCGCGACACCTTCCGCCCCGAGTTCCTCAACCGCCTGGATGAGACCATCATGTTCAACCCTCTGTCCAGAAACGACATCAAGGGCATCATCGACCTGATCGTCGACGACCTGAACCGCCGCCTGGCGGACCGCCGCATCACCATCCGGCTGACCGACGAGGCCAAGTACTTCGTCGCCGAGGCCGCCTACGACCCCGCCTACGGCGCAAGGCCCCTTAAGCGCTACATCCAGAAGAACGTCGAGACCGCAGGCGCCCGCCTGATCCTGGCCGACGAGGTCTCCGAGGGCGACATCATCGAGATCGGCACTGACGGCCGCAGGCTCACGGCCCAGGCCGTCCACACCGGCCAGATCGAGGGATAAGCCCGAAGGACAAGCTCATAAAAACCGGGCCGGGATCCCGGATACTGGAAAGCTGACGGGAAGGGGAGCCCCTTGGGGGTTCCCCTTCCCTTTTCCTGAGCATTCCCGGTTTCGGGGGATCATTTTGACCGGCTGCGGGAGCATGATTCCCGCTTCCGGGGAATCTCTTTTTTCCGGGTTTCCGGGATCATTCCCGATGGCTGGATCGCAGCTGAATAGACGCTATAAGGAGCACAAAACAACGTTATAATATTTGCTAAAAAAGCGAAATTTCCTGTTGACAAACAATTGCCGCAATCGTATACTATAGAAGCTGACCGAACGGAGCAAACAAAAACCGCAGGTCACAACATATGGCGAGGTAGCTCAGCTGGCTAGAGCACGCGGTTCATACCCGCGGTGTCGAGGGTTCAAGTCCCCCCCTCGCTACTCATGGAACCGGATGTCTTATGGACATCCGGTTCATTTCGTTTCAGCTATAGTTTTGAAGGATACGGTCCGGTGTGATGATCAGGACGGCATGCCGGTGGACGGTCAGAAAAATATGAAAGAAAACAAAAGTCGAAAAAAACTTGGTCTGAGGGGCAGGATCCGCATAGGCTATGCGGCTGCCCTGACTTTATATGTCCTCTTTGTTCTCCTGCATGCTTTCGTGATCCCCAGGGATATCATCAAGGCGGACTGGAACCTGGCGGGGCTGGGGAAGAGCCGCCGCAGGCCGGTCGTCACCGATCACAGCTATGATGACGGGGAGATCAGCATCGAGATCAGGACGGAAAGGCAGCTGGATACGACCCTCTACATCGCCGACATCCGGATCAGCGACGCTTCCATGCTCAGGGCCGGCCTGGCCAATGATTCCTTCGGAAGGAACCTTGTGGAGAATACCTCCTCCATCGCGGAGAGGCACCAGGCGGTTTTCGCTGTCAACGGGGACTACTACGGCTTTCGCGAGACGGGCTATGTCCTGCGCAACGGCCAGCTCTATCGCAGCCAGTCCAACCTGTCCTATCCCTATGGAGAGGACCTGGTGATCTGGAAGGACGGCTCCTTTGAGATCATCGAGGAGGGGGCCTTCACGGCTGAGGAGCTGTCGGAGGAGGGGGCCATGCAGATCTTTTCCTTCGGCCCGGCCCTGGTCCATCGCGGCGAGGTCAAGGTCATCGACGGGGAAGAGGTCGAGCGGGCCCAGATCACCAACCCCCGCACGGCGATCGGCATGGTGGAGCCTCTCCACTATATCATGGTCGTCTCGGACGGGAGAACGGAGGAGAGCACCGGGCTCTCCCTGTATGAGCTGGCCCGGCTCATGCAGGAGCTGGGCTGTGAGACAGCCTACAACCTGGACGGGGGAGGGTCCTCGACGATCTGGTTCAACGGAAAGGTCCTCAACAATCCCACGACCTTCGGGGATGTCATTGAGGAGCGCCCGATCAGCGATATCGTTTATATCGGATATCAGTAAGTGTTCAGGACAGTACAGAGGAGGATAGGAGAGATGGGTTCGGCATCCGGCCATGATACTGACGAAAGACAGAAAAGAGCAAAGATCATCCTGGTCCGCTACCTGTGTATCTCTGCCTTCTGCCTCCTGTTTTTTATTATCTACAACCATTTTTCCCATGAGATCCGCTCTCCGTGGATGACCTGGCTGTTTGCCTGGCCCCTGGTCCTGGGGGCTGTCCCTGCCGCGCTGGAATACCTCGGCCTGCTTCCGGGCTGCGGAGCCGCCGCGGGAGCAGGCGGAGAGAGGCGGAGCGCGGAGCGTGAAGCCGGAGGACGGGGAGACCGCGGCCGGAAAAGCGAAAACAGGCGGAGCGCGGAGCGTGAAGCCGGAGGAAGAAGAGACCGCGGCCGCAAAGAGGAGGGCCGGACCCGTGAAGGGCAGGAGAGCATGGACCGGGAGACCGGCGGGATCCCCAGGGATATCTACCGATTCGGGATCGCGGCCCTGACCTGCGCCAGCCTGCTCAAGGGGATCCTGGAGATCGCCGGGACGGATTCGGTCTTCGCGGACCTTCTGCTTGCGGCGGGCTTTGTCATGCTCCTTGCGGGGGCGGCCGGGTATCTTATGGCTGTGCGGAAAGCACGCGGTGCCGCGGGGCTTCCATGAAAAAAGCAGGACGGCAGTGAAACCATGCGGCATCTTTGAGCCCGCATACGGCAGGGCGCACGGGCGGCTTTCGCATGTGATGTTCATTGCGACTGTGCGCAGGCGCAAAATAATAATCGGAAAGATGACAGGAATGAATAGTAAGACAAGCACGAGAGATATGACCACCGGACCGATCATCAGTCAGGTGGTTTTGTTTTCCCTTCCCCTGATGCTGGGGAATCTGTTTCAGATGCTCTACAACACGGTGGATTCCATCGTGGTCGGCCGCTTTGTCAGCACCCAGGCCCTGGCAGCCGTCGGATCGACGGCCATGATCGTCAACATCATGGTTTTCTTCTTCAACGGATTTTCCGTCGGGGCCGGCGACCCGCATGTTCACGGACGATCCCTCCGTGGTCTCCTACGGTGTTTTGTTCCTGCGCGCCAATAAAAAGAAGGCGGATGTCCCTGCCGGGCATTCGCCTTCTTTTTTTATAATTTCCCGCAGGCCGGGGGATCAGTCGTCTTCCTCGTCGTCCTCTTCCTTGTCGCGGCTGGTCAGGCTGCTGGTTCCGGATTTGGACTTGCTTTTCTCCTTCTCCCTTTCTCTGCGTTCTTCTTCCTCCTCTTCCCGGCGTCTTTTCTCCTCTGCCTCCTTCTTCTTTCTGGCCTTTTCCGCGGCCTTTTCCTTGGCCTTCTGGCCGACATAGCAGTAGGCGGTCGGCTCGGTGCCCTTTACGAAGTACTCGGTGTAACCGTGGGTGCAGTAATTGTCGATGGCCTTGAGGCCGGTGTCGGCGCAGACGTAGCAGGAGGAGATATTGGAGGGCTTCTTGAAATCAGAGGCCTTTTTGTTGGCGGGGATGTTGGACATGACCTGGCGCCAGATGATCATGGCCAGGTTTTCCTCTTCCTTGGAGAGCTTGATGTTGTTGTCATAGCCGGCCCAGACAGTCGCCGTGTAATTGGGCGTGTAGCCGGCGAACCAGACGTCGTTGCTCTCCTCGGTGGTGCCGGTCTTGCCGGCGACGGCGGTGGTCGTGAAGTTGGCGACCATGCCGGTCCCCTTGGTCAGGACGTCCTTCATGGCGTCGGTCAGAAGCCAGCAGGTGGTCTCCTTGAGGACCCTCTCGGCCTTGGGCTTGGAGTTGTCCAGGAGCAGGACCTCCTCCTGCTGTTCAACGGACCCGTCCTTTGCATTTTTGGATTCCGTGACCCGGGTGACCTTGGTGTAGAGGCGGGGCTCGATGTATTTGCCTCCGTTGGCGATGCTGGAGAAGGCGGCGTTGAGCTCGATGTTGCGGACGCCGTAGGTGATGCCGCCCAGAGCCAGGGTCTGGTTGGCGTCGGAGTAGACCTCACCGTTGATCTCCTCATCGTCGATCAGGGTGTTGATGCCCAGCTTTTCAGCATATTTGACGCCCAGCTCGGGACCGATGTCGGTCAGGGTCTTGACGGCGACGATGTTCATGGAGTCCTGGATGGCCTTCCTGATGGTGCTGGTGCCGCGGTAGCCCTCGTACCAGTTGTGGACCTCGGGGCCCTCCTGGTTGGCGCCGTAGCGGTATTTCTCATCGACCTGGGTGGAGGCCAGGGTGAAGGGCTTGCCGTTCTTGTCCTTGGCTTCCTTGCTGTCCAGGGCGGGAGCGAAGGTGCTGATGATCTTGAAGGTGGAGCCGGGCTGGCGGGTCGTGTCGGTGGCCCGGTTGAGGGTCCGGCTGGCCTCCTTTTCCCCGCGGCCGCCCAGCATGGCGACCACATAGCCCGTATCCTGGTCGGCGACGGTCACGGAGATCTCGGGCTGGGGTGCCAGCTCGTAGTTTTCCTCGTAGGTGTCGTCGGGGCCCAGCATGGCGTTGCGGAAGGCCTTGATATCCTCTCTGGCCCGGGAGGCGGAGGTGTACATGATGCTGTAGTTCTCATCCTTTTCCAGGAACCAGGACTGCATGCTGTTGCTGTCGTAGTTGGTCTGGGTCCCGTCGGGGGCGGTGACCGTCAGGGCATAATTGAGATAATACTTGGTCCCCGAGGGGAAGTTGCCGGAGTCCTCGGCGCACTGCTTGTCCACGATGGCCTGGATCTCGGGATCCTGGGTGGAGTAGATCCTCAGGCCGCCGCTGTAGAGCAGCTGATAGGCCTGGTCCACCGTGAGGGGATTGCCGTTGTTGAGGGTCTTGTCCAGCATGAGGTCCTCGTCGCGCAGGTCGCGCAGAACCTGGCGGATCAGGGCGTCGACAAAGTAGGAGTTGACGCGGTTGTCCACCTTTTCCTTGTCCTTGTTGACGGCCTCGATCTTTTTGTAGACATCCTCCGCCAGGGCCTTGGAATATTCCTCATTGGTGATATAGCCCTGGGTCAGCATGTGCTCCAGGACGACCTCCTGGCGGGCCCGGTTGTCCTCGGGATAGACGATGGGGTCATAGGCGCTGGGGTTCTGGGTGATGGCGGCCAGGACGGCACACTCGGCCAGAGACAGGTCGGCCGCGTGCTTGTCAAAGTACCTCTGAGAGGCGGCCTCGACGCCCAGGGTGTTGTGGCCCAGATTGATGGTATTGAGGTAGTTGAGGAGGATCTCGGATTTGTCCATGGTCTTCTCCAGCTCGTAGGCCAGATACTGCTCCTGGATCTTTCTCTTGATCCGGTCCTGGGTGGACTCATTGGTCCAGTCGGTGAAGACGTTGTTCTTAATCAGCTGCTGGGTGATGGTACTGGCGCCCTCGGAGAAATCGAAGCCGCCTGACACGCCCACGTAGATGGCGCGGAAGATGCCGGGGATATCGATCCCGTGGTGGTCATAGAAGCGCTCATCCTCGATGGCCACGAAGGCGTGGGCCAGGTTCTGGGGGATGCCCTCGCGGGAGACCGGGATCCGGTTGGAGTCGGTCGAGACCAGGGTGGCGGTGGTGCCGCCCTCACTGTCATAGACGAAGGTGGAGTAGCCCTTGGGGCTGACATCGATGGTCCCGATATCCGGAGAGATCTCCAGGATCCCCTTGTAGGTTCCATAGCCGGCGCTGACGCCGATGACGCCCGCTCCGGCGACAATGACCAGAAGGACTGTCAGCACCAGGATCAGGATCCGGGAAAAACGCCGGGTCCCGCGGGCATTCAGCCTCTGCTTTTGTCTGGTAATATTCCTTTTATTAAATATCATAGAAATGATGGTCCTTTCTTCTCGCGTCCTGCGGCTGATCCGCTGCCATGAGAGTTACCTGTCTGCCGGCCGCACGGGCCGGGCTGTGTACAAAATATGCTTCATTATAACAAAGAAGAGTTCTTTTATAAATACGAAAAACCTGCAGCAAAGGTTTCATTATTAATATAACAGAATTTACAGGACTGTGAACATGGGGAAAATGTGAAATAATAGTGTCGAAAAGCCTTTCTGAAAATACTTTTTCATGCAGGGCTGCCGGGGTGGTCTGGCGGTTTTTTCACAAATTTCCTGATTTGATGATATACTAGTATTTGGAGCAGCCCGGGGGCCGGGAGGGCTCCGGAAAAAATACCCGGGTGTCTGCGGCCCGCCGCGTGAAATGACTTGCGGCCCGGCATGCCCCGGGGGCGGAACCATATATCTGAGAGGAGCTGGAAAATGGCATCAGAATACCTGACGATCCGTGAAGAGGGCAGGGGCGAATACGAGGAAAAAAAGTCCCGCTTCCTGGGCGAAGCCATTCCGGTGGCCTCGGAGGAGGAAGCTGCGGCGCAGATCGCCCGCGTCCGCAAACAATATTACGATGCCAGGCACCACTGCTATGCCTGGGTACTCGGCGAGGGCTCTGAAAAAAAGAAGTCCTCGGACGACGGCGAGCCCTCCGGCACGGCCGGCCAGCCCATCCTCAAGGTGATCGAGGGGAGCGGCTGCACCAATATCCTGATCATCGTGACCAGGTATTTCGGCGGGACCCTGCTGGGGACCGGAGGCCTGGTCAGGTCCTATACCCAGGCTGCCCGCGAGGCCCTGGGGAATGCCGGCAAGGTGAGGATGTGCCTGTGCCGCCAGCTGGCGGTCACAGTGGATTACAGTGCCCTCGACCGCCTGCTCTATGAGCTCAGGCGGGATGGGATCGAAATGGGGGAGACGGAATACGGCGCGCAGGTCACCCTGCATCTGACGGTGGAGACCGCCAAAGCGGATGACCTGATCAGAAAGATCACGGCTCTGACCAGCGGAGCCGCCGGGATCGAGACGGTCTCGGAGGGCTTTTACCCGGTCAGCATGGAAGAATAGAATAAAGAGTGAAAAATCCTGTCGATACAGGATTTTTCACTCCGGTGCCTGTGCCGCGGGCCCAGGCACCTGTGATTGCATCGGAGAAATCGCCTCCGCGAATTTCTCCTCGCAGTGCCGCTCTGGCGAGCGGCATGCTGCGGAAAAAGAGATGGAAGGACTGCAGGATCCGGCGGAAAGGGGGCATCATGGAAGATAAGAACAAAGAATATGAGCAGCTGCTGCGGGAACTTCTGGAGTCCAGACAGTACACAAAACTCAGGCAGACCTGTGCGGATATGCAGACGGCCGATATCGCGGCGGTCATGGATGAGATGGAGGACGAGGAATCCCTGAGGATCTTCCGGATCCTGCCCAAGGGCATGGCGGCGGATGTCTTCGCGGACCTGGAGCTCGATGACCAGCAGTACATCATCCAGTCCCTGTCCGACAAGGAGGCATCCTCCATCATCGATAACCTGATGGCCGATGACGCGGCGGATTTCCTGGAGGAGATGCCCGCCAACGTCGTCAAGAAGATCCTGAGCAATGCCCGGCCCGACACGCGGGCGGACATCAACCACCTGCTGCGCTATCCCGAGGATTCCGCCGGCAGCATCATGACGGTCGAGTATGTCGATCTCAAGGAGAGCATGACCGTCCGGGATGCCATTGAGCGGATCAGAAAGATCGGCCTGGACAAGGAGACGGTCAACGTCTGTTATGTCCTGGACCCCCAGCGCGTGCTGCTGGGCACGGTCGCCCTGCGCTACCTGGTCATGGCTGAACCCGATACCGTGATCGGGGAGATGATGAATGAGAACATCATCAGCATCAACACGACGACCGACCAGGAGGAGGCCGCCATGGCCTTCCAGAAATACGACTTTACGGCCATGCCGGTCGTGGACAATGAAAACCGCATGGTCGGTATCATCACCATCGACGATATCGTCGATATCATCCAGGAAGAGGCCACCGAGGATATCGAAAAGATGGCCGCTATCCTGCCGACGGACCGGCCCTACTTCAAGACCGGCATCCTGGAGACCTATAAGGCCAGAATGCCCTGGCTGCTCTTCCTCATGATCTCGGCGACCTTCACGGGCGCCATCATCACGAGGGCCGAGGGGGCGCTCGCCAAGTATGTGATCCTGACAGCCTATATCCCCATGCTCATGGATACGGGCGGTAACGCCGGCTCCCAGGCCAGCGTCTCCATCATCCGAGGCATTTCCCTGGGAGAGATCGAATTCAAGGAAATGTTCCGGGCCATCTGGAAGGAGGTCCGCGTGGCCGCCATGTGCGGCGTGACCCTGTCCCTCTGCAATTTTGTCAAGCTTCTGGTGATCGACAGGATCCCCATCACCGTGGCCCTGATCGTCTGCGTGACCCTGGTGGTGGTCGTCCTCGTGGCCAAGATCATCGGCTGTGTCCTGCCCCTGACGGCAGAGCACATCGGCTTTGACCCGGCTGTCATGGCCAGCCCCTTCATCACGACCATCGTGGACGCCATCTCACTGACCGTCTACTTCACGATCGCCAAGATCGTCCTTCATATTTAGGAATATTCAGGATCTGCGGCTCAGCGGGCGGATTCTTTCACTGCAGTTCTTGAGGAGAGGAGAAAAATGATCGATATCTACGGGACCTTGGGCCCGTCCTGCTCAAGGCAGGAAATCCTCACACAGATGTTCCGCGCAGGCATGACAGGGGTCAGGCTCAACCTCTCCCATATCAGCCTGCGCCAGAGCGCGGGCCAGCTGGAGACCCTGCACGCAGCGGCCCGTGAGGCCGGGGTAAAGCCCCGCCTCCTGATCGACATGCAGGGCCCCGAGCTCAGGATCGGGCGCTTCAGGGCCCCGGTCATGCTGGATGAAAAGGAAAAGGTCGTCCTCTACAGCGATAAACTGGAGGAGGCCGACAGGCTCCGCCTGCGCCGGTCTGTCCGGGCCGCCGTCCCGATCCCCGGCGTGGTCTGCCAGGCCCTGGAAAAAGACCGGGAGGTCCTTTTGGATGACGGCAGAATCCTGCTCAGGATCCGGGAAACGGGAGAGGGCAGAGCCGGGGCGGAGGTCCTGCGGGGAGGCCTTCTGGCGGCCCGCAAGAGCATCAAGGTCCCCGGCCTGGACATCCACATGCCAACGATGACCGACGCGGACCTGGAGAATATCCGGGATGCCGCCGCCTTTGGCGTGACGGGCATCATGCAGCCCTTTGTCAGGAGCCGGGAGGACCTGGAGGAGGTCCGTGCCGCCCTGGACCGGAGCGGGGCCGGAGACCTGCGCCTGGTCGCCAAGATCGAGAACCGGGAGGGCATGAGCCGGCTGGACAGCCTCCTGCCGGTCTGCGACGCCATCTGCATCGCCCGCGGGGACCTGGGCAACGATATGGAGCTCTGGGACCTGCCGGCCGCCCAGAAGCAGATCGCGGCCGCCTGCAAAAAGGCGGGCAGGTACTTTATGGTGGCGACCCAGATGCTGGCCAGCATGGAAAAAAACGCGGTGCCGACCAGGGCCGAGGTCAACGATATTTTCAACACGGTGGCGGACGGGGCGTCCGGCGTCATGATCACGGGGGAATCCGCCGTGGGAGCCCATCCCGTGGAGGCGATCCGTTTTCTGGCCAACACGGCGGCGAGCGCGGAACTGTTCAGAAGCGGGTCATGAAGGATCAGAGCCGGGATCAGGGCCTGATCAGGCCTGATCTGAGCATATAGAGAGCAATGTACTGGAGGTGGGTATGAGATGTCCTTATTGCGGAAGTGAAGATACGAGAGTTTCAGATTCCAGGCCGGTGGAGGAAAACAACTCCATCCGCAGGCGCAGGGTCTGCGACACCTGCAAGCGCAGGTTCACGACCTATGAAAAGATCGAGATGATCCCCATGATCGTAATCAAAAAAGACAACAACCGGGAGCCCTATGACAGGGGCAAGATCGAAGGAGGGATCCTGCGCGCCTGCCACAAGCGCCCGGTCAGCGTCAACCAGATCAAGAGGGTCGTGGATGAGATTGAAAAAGAGATCTACGACCGGGAGGAGAAGGAGATCTCCAGCTCCGAGATCGGCGAGCTTGTGATCAAGAGAGTCCACAGCCTGGATCCCGTCGCCTATGTGCGTTTTGCTTCCGTCTACAGGGAATTCAAGGATGTCAATACCTTTGTGGAGGAGCTGGGCAAGCTCCTGGAGCAGGACAACCTCCGCAACAAAAAGTAACTCCCGGGAGAACTCCGGTCATGTCGAGATATCCTCCTGGCAGTATTCGTCCCGGATAAACTTGATAAAACGATAGACTGCCGGGATCTGGTATTTGCCCGCCAGATAGCCCATGTAGACAGTATGGGAGAACTGCAGGTCCTCTGCCAGGGGCCGGATGCAGATCCCCGGCCGGTGGATGAAATCCACGTCGGCGACCAGGGCAATGCCGAAGCCCTTCTCCACCAGAGAAGCGATCCCGACCTCATCCGGGGATTCACAGATGATCCGGGGGCGCAGGCCCTGGCGGCGGAAGAAGGTCTGCGTCTCCTTGCCCAGTCCGGAGCTGCGGTCATAGGTCAGGACCGGATAGCTGCTAAAAGCCTCCGGGCCGATAAAGGTCCGGTCCGCCAGCGGATGGCCCTCCGGCATGATGACCACCATTTTCTGGCTGGTCAGGGGGATGAAGCGGATGGCAATCTCGCTGATGTCCTTTGTGCCGAAGACCACATCGTAGCGGCCGTTTTTGAGCCCCTGGATATTCTGGGCGGAGAGCCCCTGGAAAAAGCTGAAGATGATGTTCCTGTTCTCCTCAGTCTCCATAAAGGCCTGCACGGCATCGGGAATGAAGCTGACGGACAGGGGGGAGACATAGGCCACGGAGATCTCTCCGCCGGAGCTGGCCAGCTGATGCATCTTCCGCTCCGCGACGGATATATCATCCAGGATCTTTTCCACATGCTCCAGGAAGAGCTGGCCGCCCTTGGTCAGGGTGACATTTCTCCCGACCCGGTCAAAGAGCATGACGCCGAGTTCATTTTCCAGGGCGGAAATAGCCCGGGAGAGAGAGGGCTGAGAGATGCTCAGGTCTTCGGCAGCATGATTAAAGTGCTGGGTCTTGGCGGCCTGGTAAAAATAGTAAAGCTGATTCAAGGTCATAATCGGGTCTCCCTATCATTTCTTATATAACAATCTCTATTATACAGCCCTTCAATGATAGTTTCAATGCATTAAAAACACATAATAATGATATTGGAAGTGGTCTTTCCATGTACTTATAATTAAAAATAGAGAGTAAGGGGGTTGTCAATTAAAAAACATTCTTAATTGGGACCTTCGTCAGCCCTGCGGATGCGAACCGGCATGCGTTCAGGGCTTTTCAGCACATTTTTGGAGGGATTGAAAGAATGGCAGAGAGACTTACAGGACACACTGAACTTGTCGGCCTGATCGCATACCCGATCAGACATTCCAGCTCCCCTGCAATGCACAACGAGGCGTTTGCTTATCTGGGACTGGACTATGCGTATCTCGCGTTTGAAGTCGACAACAGCACGCTGGAGGATGCGGTCAAGGGTATCCGCGCTCTGAAGCTGGTCGGCTCCAATGTTTCCATGCCCAACAAGACAGTTGTCGGGCAGTATCTCGACAAGCTTTCCCCTGCGGCCGAGCTGGTTGGCGCGGTCAATACCATTGTCAACAAAAATGGTGTACTCGAAGGTCACTGCACGGACGGCATCGGCTATATGCAGTCCCTGAAGGACTATGACATCGATGTCATCGGCAAGAAGATCACTGTTGTCGGCGCCGGCGGCGCGGCAACTGCCATCGAGATCCAGGCCGCCCTGGACGGTGTCGCGGAGATCTCCATTTTTAATATCAAAGATAAATTCTGGGCAAATGCCGAGGAGACCGTCAAAAAGATCAATACAAAGACCAACTGCAAGGCTCAGCTCTTTGACCTGGCCGACACAGAGGCCCTGCGCAGAGAGATCGAGTCCAGCTATCTGCTGGCCAACGCCACGGGCTGCGGCATGAAGCCGCTCGAGGGCATGACCTGGCTTCCCGACAAGTCCTTCCTGCGTCCCGACCTGATCGTGACTGATACGGTCTACGCTCCCGCGGAGACCGAGTTCCTCCGCATCGCCAAGGAGGTCGGCTGCAAGAACATGAACGGCTTCGGCATGATGCTCTTCCAGGGCGCGGCTGCCTTCAAGATGTGGACAGGCGTCGATATGCCCATCGAGCACATGAAGGAAGTCCTGGGCATCCGCTACGGCGAATGATAAGGACAGCGATGAGATGACCGCCGGCGGCGGACTTGTCCGCATTGCGGGCAGCTGCGGGCGCGTCATGGATATCATCTAAAAGAGAGTTTCCTGTGGAGGTGAGTATGGCAAATGTAGTAGAAGTACGCGGCGTCAAAATCGGCGAGGGGATCCCCAAGATCATCGTCCCGATCGTAGGGACCACAAAGGAGGAGATCCTTGCGGCAGCCGCCTCTTTTGAGAGCGTGCGCCTGGACATCGTCGAGTGGCGCGTGGACTGGTATCAGGATATTTTTGATTTCGCAAAGGTCGAGGACACCATGAAGGCACTCCGGGCTGCGCTCGGAAATACCCCCATCCTCTTTACCTTCCGCACCTCCAAGGAGGGCGGTGAGAAGGCAATCAGCCCCGAGGATTACGCGGAGCTCAACATCAGGGCCGCGCAGACCGGCCTGATCGATATGGTCGACGTAGAGGCCTTTACCGGCGACGAGATCGTGAAAAAGATCATCGACGGCGCGCATGCCGCCGGCGTCAGAGTTGTCGCTTCCAACCATGATTTCGGCAAGACACCCGACAAGGACGACATCCTCGGAAGACTGCGCAAGATGCAGGATCTGGGCGCCGATATCCCCAAGATCGCAGTCATGCCCAGGAGCAAAAGGGATGTCCTGGTCCTCCTCTCCGCAACCGAGGAGATGGCGACCGACTACGCGGATCGTCCCATCATTACCATGTCCATGGCGGGCACAGGCCTGGTAAGCCGCCTCTGCGGCGAGGCCTTCGGCAGCTCCTGCACCTTCGGCGCAGTGGGCAAGGCTTCCGCGCCCGGACAGATGAACGCAGCTGATCTCGATACAGTCCTGAACCTGATCCACGCCAGCATGTGACCCGGTCCCGGGAGGACTTCCCGCCGCCGGCAGCGCTGACGGATGACCGATAACAGACAGTCGCTGTTTATACTGCGGCAGGCACTGCGGTTGCAGGGCCTGCCTTTTTAACTTCAGAAAGGGGAGTGAGTACTGTTGAATAAATTCTGGCATTTCATCAGAGAAAATCTTGAAGAAGTTGTAATGACCATCCTCCTGATCCTCATGGCTTTGATCATGGGGATCCAGGTCGTGTCCCGCTATGCCTTCGGCATGTCCCTGTCCTGGTCCGAAGAGGTGACGCGCTACCTCTTTATCTGGTCGGCCTTTATCAGCGTGAGCCTCTGTACCAAAAAGGGCCTCTCGATCAAGATCGACCAGTTTATCAAGCTCTTTTCCAAAAGGGGCCAGGCCCTGTTCAGGATCGTGACCCTGACGATCGAGTTTGTCTTTTTTGTCTATCTGGTTCCCTTTGCCTACCGCTATCTGGTGACCACCATCAAGAGCGGCCAGGTCAGCCCCGCCTGCGGCATCCCCATGTATTTTGTCCAGTCGGCCCCGCTGATCTGCTTCGTCCTGTGCGTCCTCCGCATCGTGGAGCAGTGGGTCCTGGAGTGGCGCAATTTCCTGAAAAAAGATGAAAAGGCTTAAGATTGGAGGTCAGCTATGTCACCAGTTGTAGTATTTATTCTATTTGCTCTGTGCCTTCTGATCGCGATCCCCGTATCCATCACCCTGGGTATCGTCGCGGTCCTTCCGGGCGCATTTGATCCGTCCTTCACAGCAAGCGCCAGCTATGTCATCCGGTCCATGGTCGGCGGCATCGACAGCTTCCCGCTGCTGGCTGTTCCCATGTTCGTCCTGGCCGGCATCCTCATGGCCAGGGGCCAGATCTCCAAGAGGCTCTTCGATGTCTTCGCCTATTTCCTGGGCAAGCGCACGGCCGGCATCCCATGCGCGGTCATCATCACCTGCCTCTTCTACGGCGCGATCTCCGGGTCGGCTCCCGCGACTGTCGCGGCGGTCGGCAGCATGACCATCCCGCTCCTGATCGACATGGGCTATGACAAGGTCTTTTCCACAGCCATCGTCGCCGTGGCCGGCGGCCTGGGCGTCATCATCCCGCCCAGCATCCCCTTCATCATGTTTGCCATGGCCTCCGGCGCTTCGGTCAGCGACCTCTTCCTGGCCGGCATCGTGCCCGGTATCCTGATCGGCGTCCTGCTCATGGCCTACGCCTTTGTCTACTGCAAGAGACACGGAGAGGACCGCGAGCGGATCGACAGCCAGATCAAGGTCCTTCACGACAAGGGCTTTTTCAAGGTCTTCCGCGAGAGCTTTTTCGCCATCCTGAGCCCCGTCATCGTCCTGGGCTGCATCTACACGGGCGTGGCCTCCCCGACCGAGGCGGCCGTCATCTCCGTGTTCTACTCTCTGCTGATCAGTATGTTCATCTATAAGACCCTCAAGCTCAAAGACCTCTGGGGGATCCTGACCGAGGCCATGCGGACCTATGCCCCGATCATGTTCATCCTGGCGGCCTCCACGGCCTTCTCCAGGGTCCTGACCCTCATGCAGGTGCCCCAGATCGTCTCCGCCTTCATCCTGGAGAACTTCACCAACAAGGTCATCCTCATGCTGGTGATCAACATCTTCCTGCTCCTGGTCGGCATGGTCATGGATACGACGCCCGCTATCCTGATCCTGTCCCCGATCCTGCTGCCGATCGTGTCGGCGGTCGGGGTCAGCCCCATCCACTTCGGTGTCATCATGGTCGTCAACCTGGCCATCGGCTTCGTCACGCCTCCGATCGGCGTCAACCTCTTTGTCGCCAGCTCCCTGACCGAAGTGCCGGTCATGGACATCGCAAAGAAAGCTATGCCCATGATCATCATGTTCCTGGTGGCCCTGCTCCTGATCACCTATATCCCGGCGATCAGCATGTGCCTGCTCTGACAAGGAGGTGGGAGAAAATGAAAATGCGTAAAAACAGTATCAAGAAAATTGTGGCCGCCCTGGCCCTGACCGCCTGCCTGGGCATCCTGATGACCGGCTGCGGCCAGAAGAAGGGGACCGGCGACGGCGTACAGACCTATGCCTGGCCCCTGGGCACCTCCAGCCCGGAGGACACCGTGACCCAGATCTACGCGGAGCGCTTCGCCGAAGAGGTCTCGCGCCTGAGCGACGGCAAAATGCGGATCCAGGTCTACCCCAACAGCATCCTGGGCGGAGACCGTGAGCTCCTGGAGTCCTGCAAGGACGGCGACATTCCCTTTGTCGTCCAGAACACAGCTCCCCAGGTCACCTTCCTGCCCGATATCGCCGTCTTTGACATGCCCTGCCTCTTTGACAGCATCGAGGACGTCCGCACCCACATCGATGATCCCGACTTCATGAAGCAGATCCAGCAGGTCTACCTCAAGGGCGGCTATGAGCTTCTGGGCTACGCCGACCAGGGCTTCCGCGTCATGACCACCAACAAGGAGGTCTACACGGTCGAGGACTTCAAGAGCCAGAAGATCAGGACCATGGAGAACCCCTACCACCTCCGCTTCTGGAAGGCCCTGGGCGCCAACCCCACCCCCATGACCTTCTCCGAGGTCTACATCGGCCTCCAGCAGGGCACCATCGACGCCCAGGAGAACCCCTACGAGGTCATCGTGTCCAACCGCCTCTATGAGCAGCAGGACTATGTCGTCGAGACCAACCACCTGCCCCACCTGATTTCCCTCATCGTCAGTGACGAGTTCATGCAGGGCCTGCCCGCAGACCAGCAGGAGATCATCCGCAAGGCGGCGGAGACCGCCAAGCAGGAGGCCCGCCAGCAGTCCGACGACAGGATCGCCTCCAGGATCGCCACCATCGAGGAGAGCGGGACCCAGATCCTGCGCCTCAACGAGGAGAACACCTCCGTCGTCCGCCAGAAGTGCCTGCCGGTCTATGAGGCCATCGAGAAGGACGTCACCCCCAGCCTCATCGAGGCCTACTGCGGCGAAGAGCTCGAGAAGATCCGGGCCATGGCCCCGTAAGAGTCCCGCAGTGAGTCTTGAATTTTTTCGTTTCGGCAGCCCCTGCGCCGGAAAATGTGTTGAAAAACTCTCCTTACTGTTATAGAATAAACTCGTATTGACGCGACTATTTCAGGAGGTACTTTTATGATTTCTGCAAGTGATTTCAGGAATGGCATTACGATTGAAAAAGACGGCAGCGTCCTCGAGATCGTTGAATTCCAGCACGTTAAACCCGGTAAAGGCGCGGCGTTCGTCAGAACCAAGCTCAAAGATATTATCAATGGCGGTGTTACAGAGACAACCTTCAGGCCCACAGAGAAATTCCCTCAGGCCAGGATCGACCGCAAGGAATATCAGTATCTGTATGCGGATGGTGACCTTTATACCTTTATGGACACCGAGACATACGATCAGATCGCCCTGGGCAAGGACATTGTCGGCGACAACATGAAGTTCGTCAAAGAGAACGACATGGTCAAGGTCAATTCCTACAACAACAACCCCTTCGCGATCGAGCCGCCCATGTTTGTCGAGCTGGAGATCACAGAGACAGAGCCCGGCTTCAAGGGCAACACCGCTACCGGTGCGACAAAGCCCGCGATCGTAGAGACCGGCGCGCAGGTCAGCGTCCCGCTGTTCTGCAACATCGGCGATGTCATCAAGATCGACACCAGATCCGGCGAATACCTGTCCAGAGCATAAAAGCAGGACATTCACTTTCCATGAGTGATCGAAAGAAGGCAGTGAGACAGACTCACTGCCTTCTTTTTTCAACCTGTGGAGGTGAATACTTTGAATAAAAATATTGAATATACTGCTCTTGAATATGAAAAAAGGATCACAGACAGCCCGGCCGCCGGAGAGGAGACTGTCGTGCGTGAAACATCGGAAGCCGCCGGAGAGGAGACCGCTGCGCGGGGAGCCGCCGGGACCGCCGCCAGGAAGACCAGAGAGCCCGTGGCCCGCTGCTTCAGGGAGGAGGTCCGCCTTCCGAGAAATTACAAAAAGGCCGCCCGCAAGCACCTGGTCTGGAAATCGGAATATTTCGACCTGCTCCGGGAGGAACTGGAAAGGCAGAAGGGGGATGACGTGGACCTGTCCTTCCGGACAGTCAGAAAAAACAACGGGATCTACCGCAATGCCTGCACCGTGCGCTGCCACAATGCCCAGATTGCCCCGACCGTCTACCTGGACCCCTACTACGACCACTACCTCCACGGCGAGGCGGTCACCGAATCGGCGGAAAACATTCTCAATTACTGCCGCAGAAAGACCCCGGACATCACCTTCCCCGAGGACTTTTTCAAGGAGTTCGAGTCCGTCCGCGGGAGGCTCGGCGTCAAGCTGATCGGGACACAGAAAAACCTGGAGCTGCTCCGGGATGTCCCCCATATCGAGATCGAGGACATGTCCGCCGTCTTTTTCTACCTGCTGGAGAGCCCCGCCTTCGGCAATGGCATGATCCTGGTCCGCAATACCGATATGGAGCGCTGGGAAAAGACCCCGCAGACCCTCTATGAGGAGGCCATCGAGAATTGCATCCGCATGCTGCCGCCCGTCCTCAAGCCCCTCTCCGATATCCTGGAGGTCATCCAGCCCGCGGGAGACGGAGACCTCTACCTGCTGACCAATGAGTCCGCCCTCTACGGCGCCGCCGTCGCCCTCTACCCCGGGATCCTCCAGGAGGCCTCCCGCTGCCTGGGGGAGAGCTTCTTTGTCCTGCCCAGCTCCATCCATGAGATGATCCTCCTGCCGGACAACGGCGAGGACGCAAAGGACCTTTTACAGATCGTCAAAGAGATCAACCACACCCAGGTCGCGGAGGAGGAGGTCCTGACCGACTCCGTATACAAATTCCGCGCCGGAGACACCCTCTTCCACAAGGAGGCATGAGCCCGTGAAACTTCCTTGCGCGGGGGACAGGCTGCATTTATAATGAGCATATCGAAAACAGGCGGATGAGCCGTGATCCGGGGGATGTACCAGCTGGCTCATTCCGCCTTCACCGAATGATAATGAACGCGAGTCAGGGAACATACCAGCTGTCCCGTCCTGTTTTCCCGTTTGAGTCAGCTGATTCCCCGGCTCACATCCCTGTTTTCCCGGCCTGCCTGTTCCCGCAGGCACGCTAAAAAAGCTGAGATCATCCGGCAGAAGGAGCAAAGATGTCTGACGCGGTCAAAAATACCCTGCGCTCCATGCGCGATAACGCCGCAGTCATATGCAGCTGCTTTCTGCTGACGTCAACCGCATATCTGGCTTGGACCTATCACCTCATGGATCTGGTGCCCTACAGGGCGGCGGATGCCCTGACCATGGTGGGCGGCTATGTCATGCAGGCGGCCGGCGTCGGTCTCTTTGCCGTGCTCATACATGGAAGAGAGGTGCGGGCGGACCGGCTCCTGTACGCTGCTCTGCTCCTGCATATGATCTGCCTGGTCCCGGCCGCGACCGCGCCCGGGCTTCCGCTGACCCTTTTGTCAGGCGGCCTCCTGAATATCCTGTGCGGTATGATCGGGGGCTATTACCTCTACAGACTATCCGGAGGGGCCGGCCCGGAAGCCGCGGGAAGCGCACTGGCCCTGGGAATCGGATACGGCATCTCCACGGTCATATCCTGGGTCCTGTCCATCCTGGACGGAGGCAGGATCTACTACTCCGACCGGGTCCTGATCATCTGCCTGGTCCTGACGGCCGCTGTCTTTGTCCTTGTCAGAGCCACTGCAGGCGTCACTGCAGGCTCTGAAAAAATGAACATGGAGGAGACGGGCGCCGGGCATAGAGCAGTCGGATCGACGGGGAAAGCGGCGTCCGGCGCGGTCCTGTCTCCGGAAACAAGCTCCATCCTGCTCGCCGGGATCCTGGTCCTTCTTTTCAGTATCGTCAACAGCTGCGGCTTTGCCTTTCCCTCCGCCGACCTGGGAAAGGGGATCAATCTGGAGTTCGCCAGACTTTTCTATGCAGCCGGTCTCCTGATCGCGGGCTTTCTCAATGAGCGGAGCCGCAGATACGGGGCTGTCTGCGCCCTGGCGGCCCTCGTGATCCCCTTTATCATGCTGGGGCTGCGGGGAGAGATGGTCTCCCTGCGGGTCTTCTGGGCCCTCAGCTATTTCACCTTCGGCTTTTATTCGGTCTTTCGCATGATCCTTTTTGTCGACATGGCGCGCTCGAAAAAATGCCTGTACCTGTCCGGCTTCGGCCTGCTGGCGGGCCGGCTCGGGGACGCGGCGGGAGAGGCCCTGTGCCTGTCCCTGTCCGACCGCATTCCCTTCCTGGTAGCTGTATCGGCCGTATTCTTTGTCGCGGCGGTCTTCCTCTTTTTCCGCGTCTATCCCGCCTTCTACCTCTTCCGTCAGCCGGTGGCTGCCGGCATGACGGGGGCCGCGGTGCCGGCCGGAGCCCTTGCCGGAAAAATGAGCGGCGGCTATGGCTATGACCATATAGAGAATATAGATTATATAGACCGGCGTAAGGCCGGTCCGGAAGAGAGTATTGCACAGACAGCAGAGAATGACGCGGCAGAAGCAGACAGGCCGGCTGCTGCCGGAAATGCGGAAGACCACAGCCGCCAGGAGATCTTCGAGCGCTTCTGCGCCCGCTATACCCTGTCCGCCAGAGAACGGGAGGTCCTGCGCTTCCTGCTGGCGGAAAAGACCAACACCGAGATCGCGGATACCCTGTCCATCACTGAGGGGACCGTCAAATACCATATCCACAACCTGCTGCAGAAGACAGGCTGCCGCAACCGCATCGTCCTGCTTTCGCTTTACTATACCGGAAAGGACGAGTGACCTGAAATAACCTGAGGTTGACTTGAAAACGCACGGTGTTACATGTACAAGCCCTTCGAAGAGACATGTACAGATAACGTATGCATTTATGATGAATAGATAAATGAGACAAAAGAATGGAAATCCGGAGGAACCGGCTGCCCTGGCAGCAGGTTCCTTTTTTGGGTGCGCCGGGCATGGGCCCGAGAGCAGGTGCATGCCTGTTCGGCAGGCTCTTCTGACGCCTTTTGACGCCCCGGGGAGAAGGATCGCCTTCGGGACTGGATTTGTGAAGGCGAGAGGTGTATTCCTGGCGGAATATCCGGTCATAACGGAAAAAACATATGGATAAAATCCGGAGGTCAGACCTTACCTAAACCTTACCCTGCAGCCATATCTGCTCATCGCTGTTTATCACTATATTAATTGTAAGAAACCTATCTAAAACTGTCTTGCATGTCATTTTTTATCCCGATAAGGTAGATTTGAGATTATAT
>DGUF01000144.1 GCA_002394525.1 Lachnospiraceae bacterium UBA4317
GCCCACCTGAAACTCGAGGTGTTTTGCGCACGCTTCTTGCGCAAAGCCCGAGTTGAACGTCAGATCGATTCCAGGGCCTGCTCCAGGTCCGCCAGGATATCCTTTGCGCTCTCGAGTCCGCAGGAGAGGCGGATCAGGTCCGGTGTGACGCCGCCGGCCTTGAGTTCCTCATCCGACAGCTGTCTGTGGGTGGAGGAAGCGGGGTGAAGGACGCAGGTGTGGGCGTCGGCGACATGGGTGGCGATCATGCCGATCTTCAGGTGCTTCATGAAGGTCTCCGCCGCTGCGCGGCCGCCCTTGACGCCGAAGGAAATGACGCCGCAGGTGCCGTCTGGCATGTATTTTTTGGCTCTCTCGTAGTATTTGCTGGAGGGCAGGCCGGGATAGTTGACCCAGGCCACCTTGTCATGCTTTTCCAGGAATTCCGCGACCTTCTGGGCGTTTTCACAGTGTCTGGGCATGCGGACCGCCAGGGACTCCAGGCCCAGGTTGAGATAAAAGGCGTTCATGGGTGCCTGGATGGAACCCAGGTCGCGCATGAGCTGGGCCGTGGCCTTGGTGATATAGGCGCCCGCCTTGCCGAAGCGCTCCGCGTAGGTGATCCCGTGATAGGATTCATCCGGGGTCGTCAGGCCGGGGAACTTGTCGGCATGGGCCATCCAGTCAAAATTCCCGCTGTCGACGATGCAGCCGCCGACCGCCGCGTCGTGGCCGTCCATGTACTTGGTCGTGGAATGGACGACGATGTCGGCGCCCCACTCGAAGGGGCGGCAGTTGATGGGGGTGGCGAAGGTGTTGTCGATGATGAGCGGCACGCCGTGTTTGTGGGCGGCGTTGGCAAAGCGCTCGATGTCAAATACGATCAGGGCCGGGTTGGCGATCGTCTCGCCGAAGACCGCCTTGGTCTCGGGACGGAAGGCCGCCTCCAGCTCCTCATCGGAGCAGTCGGGGTCGACAAAGGTGAAGTCGATGCCCATGCGGCGCATGGTGACATTGAAGAGATTGAAGGTACCGCCATAGATCGTGGAAGAGACGACGACATGGTCTCCGCAGCCGGCGAGGTTGAAGACAGAGAAGAAGGAGGCCGCCTGGCCGGAGGAGGTCAGCATGGCCGCGGTGCCGCCCTCAAGCGCGGCGATCTTGGCCGCCACCATATCGTTGGTGGGGTTCTGCAGTCTGGTATAAAAATATCCCTCCGCCTCGAGGTCAAAGAGCTTGCCCATATCCTCGCTGGTGTCATATTTGAAGGTCGTGCTCTGAATGATGGGGATCATTCTCGACTCGCCGTTTTTGGGTTCATATCCCGCCTGGATGCACATTGTATCTCTTTCCATGATTACCTCCGATACCTTGTATGCCTGGTTTATAATCTTCTGATCCCGGCCGGAGACAGAAGCTGCCGCCGTCCGGGCTGTTTCCTTATCAGATCAGAAAGCTTTCAGATCCGGTCTTTCTGAACAGTAACCCCGGGCCTCATAGAGACGCGGACTTTTCCGCGCAGGCCTTCACGCACTCGAAGACCGCGCTGCGGAAGCCCTCTTTTTCGAGCACGCGGACCGCCTCGATGGTCGTTCCGGCCGGGGATGTCACCATATCCTTGAGCTCGCCCGGATGCTTTCCGGTCTCCAGGACCATTCTGGCGCTGCCCAGGACTGCCTGGGAGGCGAACTTGTAGGCCATGGCCCGGGGCATCCCCCCCTGGACCGCGGCGTCTGCCATGGCCTCGATGAACATAAAGACATAGGCGGGGGAGCTGCCGCTGACCGCTGTCACGACATCGAAGAGGTTTTCACCCACCTGCTCCACCTGGCCGAAGGCCCTGCACAGGCCGCAGACCTCTTTCATTTCCTGCGCCGTGACCCGCTCGTTGCAGCAGGCCGCTGTCATGCCCTCGCCGACCAGGGCCGGTGTATTGGGCATGAGCCGCACAAGTCTGACCGGATAGCCCCCGAAGCGCTCCTCGATCCAGGAGACAGACCGTCCGGCCGCAATGCTGACAAAGAGCTGGTCCGGGGCCGCCTTGTCCCGGATCCCGAAGATGACCTCTTCCAGGTACTGGGGCTTGACAGTCAGAAAGACGATCCGGGCCTTTTCGACGACCTCCGCATTGTCAGCCGTCACACAGATCCCGCTCTCGCGGCTGATCCTGTCCCGGGCAGCCTCCGAGAGGTCGGCACCGATGATTTCCTGCGCCTGCACGGCGCCAGAGGCGATGATGCCCCTGATGATCGCGCCGGCCATGTTTCCGCAGCCGATAAATCCAAGTTTCATAGTACTCCTTTCCAAAGGCGGAGGACCGGGACCGGAGCGCGCCGGCTCCCTGTTCCCGGATCATCCCTGTCCTGTTCAGATTCTGTCCAGCAGCTCGCTCACACCACGCACGATGCCCTCGGCGGCTTCCTGCAGTTCCTTCGGCGCATGGGTGAGGGTGTAGGGGTGGTCAGAGCTCTGCAGCATGGGAAGGTCATTATAGGAATCGCCGATCCCGTACATTTCCCTGATCCCGAAGGACTCCCTGACGATCTCGACGCCCCTTCCCTTGGAGCATCCGGCGGGCGCGACGTCGACATGGTTGACATTGCGGAAGGCGCTGACCCGGTCTCCGTAGTCCCTGTTGATCTCCTCCACGGCAGCGGCGGCACTCTCTATGTCCTTTGCCGCCAGGGAGATGCCGTAGACATAGCCGTCCTTCAGATCCTCGAAGGAATCCAGATGCTTTTTCATCTCCGATCCCTCCCCGAAGGTATAGACCGTGTCATTGGCCTGGATCACGGCCTCCATGGGCGGAACAAAGCGGCGGTAGATCTCCTCCACGATCTCCAGGGGAAGGCACTCGCGGAAGAGGACATTTTCCTCGCCGTCCAGGACCAGGGCTCCGCTGGCCAGGATGTAAAAATCCGGCCGCATGTAGGGGCCGATCACATCCCGCACGCCCACAAGAGACCTGCCCGTACAGATCCCGAAGAGGCCGCCCCTCTGCTGGTAATAGACGATCCCGAAAATATCCGCGGCCCGCATGGGCTCCTCTTCCCCCCAGAAATAGAGGGTATTGTCGAAATCACTTGCCACTGCGCTCCCCGCGGAGCGGTCGTTTGCTTTCCTGTCCATCAGTACTTTCTCTCCCTGATTCATTCTTCGTCGCACAATCCCCGTGTCTTCAGCCGCGGAATAGGCGCGAAAGACGCGCAGGCGGGTCCTGAATGCGTCTGCGGGTCCCGTGCCCGCCGGGCCTCCAGCCTCAGCGGTCAGTTCTCAGCGGGTCAGTTTTCTCAATAATCCACCTTCATCAGGCACAGGCCCCTGGCCGGGGCAGTCGGTCCCGCCAGTCTCCGGTCCTTCGCCTCGATGATATCGGCGACCTGGTCCGGCTCCAGCTCGCCGAAGCCGGCCTGGAGCAATGTTCCCACCATGATGCGGACCATGTGCTGTAAAAACCCGTTTCCGTGAATGTAAAAACGTATATAGGACCCGCTCTCTTCGATCCGGATCACGTCGACCACCCGGACCGTGGACTTTTTCATTTTCGGATTCCCGCAAAAGCTCCGGAAATCGTGCATGCCTGTCATATATTCCGCGGCCTCCCGCATTCTTTCGACGTCGGGCTTCCGGTCCAGGACATGGATATAGCGGCGGTCAAAGACCGGGCGCGAAAGCCCGTACCAGCAGGTATAGCGGTAGGTCTTGCCCCGGGCCTTGAAGCGGCTGTGAAAGCGGTCCGCGCAGACCTTGACATCATTGACGCTGATGTCCTCGGGCAGGTAGCGGTTCATATAGACCTGGATCTCCTCCTCGGTCATATCCGTATCCAGCAGGACATTGCAGGTCATGGCCCTGGCATGGACCCCGGCGTCTGTCCGGCCGGCTCCGATCACGGTCACGGGATCGTCCGCCTCTCTGCCCTCCATCCTGGAGAGCACCGCCTCCAGGCGTCCCTGTATGGTCAGGTCTGTCTCCTGCTGGTGCTCCCAGCCGAAATACCTGGTGCCGTCATAGCTCACGATCAGCTTGAAATTTCTGGTCATAAGTTCTCCTTCACGGTCTTTTCCGTCACATCCGGAGCTCCCGGTCTCAGGCCCTTTCCTCGGACAGTTCCCTGCGGCGGTCCTTGAGCAGGTCCGCCAGGGTATCCGCATTGCGGTCCTTGTCCAGGATCAGGACGCGGAAGCTGTCCCGGAACAGAAGCCGGACCGCAGGTTTTTCCACGGCGTACTTGACCAGCCACCGATCCGTGGAGTCCAGGGACCTGGCGCGGATCACGGCCTTGAGCTCCCGGTAGGGGAGGTAGAGCCAGTTGAAGCCGTCAGGCATAAAGAGGGCCTCTTCGCCTGCCTTGTACTGCTCGACTGTCAGGGCCTTTTTCAGGTCTGCCCTGGGATCGTCGATCACGGCATCCGGCAGCAACGGCTTTATCTTGAATAATCCCATATATCTTCTCCTGTGATGGTCATAAAAATGATTATCTATCTTATCACATTTCCAACAGCATCCGCAAATAAATGCGGCGCGGCGCGGCATTTATCAATCCATCAGGCGCAGGGTTACAGTTCACGCCCCCTCGAGGGGCGTGACAGTAACCTGCGTTCGCCCATGCTAAATTCGCTCCGCGAATGGGGCGAACGCCGTCCAACTCGGGTTTTTTCGCTGAGGACCGCTCAAAAACGCCTCGAATTTCAGGCAGACCTGAACTACAACAGGCGCAGAACTTCTTCCCGCAGGCTGTCACGGCGGTCGCGCAGAAGCAGCATGCGGTTGTAGCGGAAATAGGCCTCATTCCCGTGCTCATTGATAAAGCGCAGGCTGTAATAGCCGGCCGACAGTTCTGTCAGAAAGAGGACCATCTCCTGCCCGTCCCCGTAGACCCGGGACAGGAAGCGGAAGACATTGGTCAGCTGGTCCCCGGCCTCTGTGACCGCGGTCTGCCTCTTCTCCTCCCTGGCCGAGAACCAGTCCCTGATAAAGAGATACTGGGCTGCCGGGGCCTCTCTCATGGAAGCGGCCCGGTCCCGGAGCTGCCTCTCCAGCCCGTCGAGGGCCTGTGAGGTCAGGCGCTCGACCCGCTCCAGGTCGCGGGGGACCGGAATGCCGGCCTCCTTTTTGCGGCGCAGGCCGGCCAGGATCCCGGAGGACTCCTCCCTGACGGCATCGGCTCCCTCCATTCCGGAGCTGAAGCGGGATGTGTCCTGAGACGCGGCCGCATCCACAGCCTTCAGGGCTCCCCGGACCCGGCCCAGGACCTGCATGAGCATTTCCTGGACGGCCTTGTCCCTGGCACAGGCTGCAAAGGACTGGCTCAGGGCATCGGTGAGGAGACTGATCAGACTGAGCTTTTCGTCGAAGGGAGCCTCCTTCATCTCCCCGACCCTGACCGGATCAAGGTCGATTCCGTCTTCCCGGGATTCATCCTCCGGGAAAAACCGGCCTGCCAGAATATCCGGCACGCGGTAGATTTCCCTGTATTTGACATAGAGATCATAATAGGACGCGAAGCTCCTGGCGATCTCAGGATCCTGCAGGAACTGGACCACCAGCTGGTCGTTCACGGGCAGGCCCCGCTTTTCGTGGACCTGGATGGTCCTGGACAAGTCCTCCCAGCCTCTGGCGGTCACAAAGTGCCGTCCCTCCACCTCGGTCCGGATGGAGTAGAAATGATCGCTGCGGATGCCCAGATAGGCCGTCACGGACCCGTGGAGACCGGCCCGGGAGGCATATTCTTTGAAGGCATCGAAATCCTCCTCGATATCGATGCGGCGCAGGCGGTCCAGGGTGACGATATCGAAGTCGCGGACCGACTTGTTGTACTGGGGCGGGTTGCCCGCGGTCACGATGATGAAGCCGTCCGGGACGCGGTGGGCGCCGAAGGTCTTGTACTGGAGGAACTGCAGCATGGTGGGAGCCAGGGTCTCCGAGACGCAGTTAATCTCATCGAGAAAGAGGATCCCCTCCCTGACGCCGGAGGCCTCGATCTGGTCATAGACCGCGGCGATGATCTCGCTCATGGTGTACTCGGTCACCGAGTATTCCTTTTCCCCGTAGGTCCTGCGGGAGATAAAGGGCAGGCCGATCGCGCTCTGCCGGGTGTGGTGGGTGATCGTATAGGAGACCAGGCCGATCCCGCACTCCTGGGCGACCTGCTCCATGATGGCCGTCTTGCCGATCCCGGGAGGCCCCATCAGAAGGAGAGGGCGCTGGCGCTCCGGCGGTATGGTATAGGCACCGGTCTCATCCTTGTCCAGATAAGCCCTGACTGTATGGATTATTTCCTCTTTCGCTTCCCTGATATTCATGAAACATCTCCTGCTTCTATACTTTGCCGCTCCTGATCTTTTCCCCGTCGATGTAGAGACGGACGGCCCAGTCCGGGACCTTGGCGTCGTCCAGCTCCTCATCGTTGAAAAAGACAAAGGCGGTATCATAATCGGTCGGCTTTTCCGGATAGATTCCCATGCCGTCCGTAAAATACATGAGGCCCTCCAGGTCCCGGATCTCGCCCGTCCTGCGCTTTTCCTCCACATAGGAGAAGACGGGCCGGAAATCCGTCCCGAAGCCGCCCTTTACATGAAAGCGCTCCGCATAGCGGTCCAGCTCGTCGGGGTCATGCACGATGATCTCCTGCTGGACATGCTCGTCGCACTCGATGATGTGGACCTCGCTGGAATGGAAAAACTGTCCTATATTGCGCAGGACAGCGGCTGTCTCGTTGATAAAGCGCTGGACTAGGACCTCCTGGCAGGAAGCCGAGGTGTCAATCGCGATGACCAGGGTCCGGATCCGGTTCATCTCCCTGTATTCATTTTCCTCGATCAGGGGCATATTGCCGTAGACCTCAAGTCCGTAATTGTAAAAGCCGTAGTCAAAGGAATCGGGGTCGATGGTCGTCACCTCGCGCAGGATGGCGAATTTCCGCAAAAATTCCCGGTAGTCCGTCCTGCGCCGGTTGGAGATCGACAGGATGCGGTCAAGGCTTCCGCTCTCCTTTGACGCCTCCTTGCCGGAGGCCAGAAGCTCGGCCTCCATGCGCTTTGATGTCTCCTTCCACTCTCCCTCGAGCTCCCCGACGGACTTCAGGCTCCGGATCCTCTCCTGCCTGCGTCCTCCGGGCGGCTTGTTCCCGGACTGATCTGACTGATCCCGCTCCGGATCCCGGGGATTCCCGTTCCGGTCCCGCGGCTCCTCCCGGGAGTCTTCTCCGCCGCCGGATTTCTTTCGGTCTTTTTTCTTACCGGTCCCGGGCTTTTTATTTTCCCGGCCGTCCCAGCCGGGATCATCCCGGTCTTTTCTGTCCCCGCCGCTATCATCCTGAGCCTGTCCGTCCTTCTGCTCTTCAGGCTCCTTCCGGTCAGGATCACCTTCGTCCCGGTCCCCGTTTTCGGGCGGCTGCTGACCGCCTGCCCCCGGGCCCGCTCCCGAATCCCCGTCGTCCGCGGGGCTGTCGTCCTCCTCGTCCTCCATCCGCTCCCAGAAGCTGTGGTCACAGAGGGCGAAGGCTGCCGCCAGCTGCAGCTCCTCCAGGTAGTTCCTCTTTCTTTCAATAAAATACTGGTAGATCCGCTCCGCGGTCAGGACCCGGACCTCGGCCTCCAGGCGGTCATAGACCCGCCGGCGAAATTCCGGGGTAAGCTCGGCCACGGCCCCGTACTCCATGGAGTCCAGGATATAATCGACCGCGATGTCCGAGGCCAGGTCCCAGAGTTCCCGGTCCTCCTTCTCCCGGGCCGTAAACATGTGGCGGAAGACACAGTGGAGCAGCATGTGCATCCAGGTCCTGTTGAGCTGGCGCGGACGGTCCACATAGAGGCGGAAAAGGAAGTTGGGGTTAAAGCGGATATAGGCCGCGTCGGTCCCGACCGTCGTCGTCGACAGGTCCATGACAAAGCCCAGGCTGTTCAGGGCCGGCCCCAGAAAGCGCATGGAGAGATAGAGCTCGGTCCTCGAGCTGTCCAGTATCCTTTTTCCCATCTCCTCCAGTTCTACCCTGTTTCCCAATTTTTTCTCCTTACAGCCGGGATCCCCGCTGCCGGGGATCACAAATTATGGCCTGCTGTCCATGCCCTGTTTTTCTCACCAGTCGTCCAGGCTCAGGACTCCTGATGATCCCGTGCCCGGGCTCCGTCCGGAATCCGCCGTCTGTTTTCGCGAGAGCTCCGAGGCTTCCGAAAACCTCTCCGGAGCAGGGCTCCCTGCCTGTTTTCGCGAGAGCTCCGAGGTCTCCGGGAATCTCTGATCCATATTCATCTGACCCGGGTCCGGCCGGATCTGTTCAGATCGATCTTGTCCGGATCGTTTTTGAAAAAAAGCCTCCCTGCCGAAAAGGATGATGCCGCAGGCCCGGGTCAGGCGATGGTCCGCGGCAAAGCGGAGAGCCCTTTCGGCCGCCCTGCCGCTGATCAGGCCCCGGTCCGCCATCAGCTGCAGCCGCCGGTACGCGTCCTCTTTTAAAGCATTTCCCCCGTCCCGGGCCAGGTCCTCCACAAACTGGGAGAGAGCCTCCACCGCCGTATCCCGCAGATAGTCCTCGTAGGCTTTCGCGTGGACCGGGGCCAGGTCATAGGGAAAGAGCAGGCGGTCGGCCGCGATCTCCGCCGCCGCATGGGCATCGTCTGGTATGACGCGGGGAAAGAGCCGGTCATACTCCCGCCATCCGATCCCCTTACGGCGGACGCACTCCCGGTAGACCATACCGGATCCCAGGATGGAAAACTGGATGGTGCGGGCCATGGTATTTTCGGCAAAGGTATAATCATAACCCGGGAAGAGGAGCCTGGCCTCCCCGTCCGGCAGGTCCAGGCAAAAGCAAAGACGGGCATCTGTATCCGACAGGATGTCCCGCATAACCATATAATTGCCGCGGCGGACCGTCAGTCTGACCCTGCGCAGCTGCAGGTCCTGCCGTACCACCCCGTTGTGATAATCCGTGATTCCGTCATGGAGAGCGATCTCCTCCAGATCAGGACAGTTGTGGAGAGCGAAGGCTCCGATCGAGCGCAGAGAGGCCGGAAAGGAGACTGCCCGCAGACCGGCCCTGCCGCTGAAGGCATGGGGAGCGATCCTCCGCACAGGCACTCCCTCCAGAGTCTCCGGCACCTCCACCACGGTCCTGTCCCGGTTCAGGCTCGTGATCACAGCGCCGGTCTCCGTGCCCTTTTCCGTGGGGATCTCTTCTATTGTATATTCAAAAATACTGGATTCAAAAATGGGACGATCAGAAAATGACTGATCCATGGTGTTTTCTTTCATAGGTCTGATATTGGAAGATGTCAGGAACATCAGGTGGTTTTGGGACGGTTTTGAGTCCCCGTGACTCAAGAACCGTCCCCGTAACTCATTGACCCAGAAATTTTACACCGTGGGAAAAGACCTGTCCAGTATTCAGGACATCCTGCGCCGGGATTCCCGCACCGTATTTATCCGAATACATTCCGTTACTTTTGTGTATTGAATTTTATACGATTTTGTGTGAATATATCATGGGTGCTGAAAGCTGTTTCATACTAATTTAATAAGCTTTTTTCGCCTCAGTCTGTTATGATAGAGACTGTAACCTGAAACCGGACACCTGCCCCTGCAGCGTCACAGGACTTGCGGGGTGCTTTTTTTGCCGCGGCAGGCCTGAACAAGCACTGCCCGGCTTCACGGGATCCGCGTGAGGAACGCCTTTTTCCTGCCGGAAGATCCGGCCGCGGCTTCCAGAAAAAAAACAGATAAGGAAAACTACCAAATGAAAAGAGACTATGTCACTCACTACAGCAACTGCCTGAACCGGGATATGCATATCCTGATCCACGGTGAGGGCGGTGTTCCCATTCTCGTCTTTCCGACGCAGGACTCCATGTGTACAAACTTTGAGGATTTCGGCATGATCGATACGATCTCCGACTTCATCGAGAGCGGGCAGATCCAGGTATTTACCGTAGATACGGTCGACAAGGAAAGCTGGTCGGACCTCTACGGAGACAAGGGCCACCGCGGATATATCCAGGAACAGTATTACCACTATATCGTCGACGAGGTTGTTCCCTTTATTCAGAGCCGCAATTCCTCGGGCCGCCGCCCCGTCGCGGTCGGCTGCAGTCTGGGAGCCACCCACGCCGGGATCGTCGCCCTCCGGCGTCCCGACCTCTTTGACGGATGCATCGCCATGTCCGGCATCTATGACGCCACCTACTTCACAGGCGGTTGGATGAACAGCAGCTGGTACGACAATTCACCCGTGCATTTTCTGCAGAATATGCCGGCCGACCACCACTATATCAATATCTACAACCAGCGCAGCCTGATCTTCTGCGTGGGCCAGGGCGCCTGGGAGGA
>DGUF01000111.1:0-4205 GCA_002394525.1 Lachnospiraceae bacterium UBA4317
CAACTCCCGCGAGGAGTGCGAGGCGGTCTGCCAGAGCCTGCGCCAGTACTGCGAGGTCATGCACGAGCCCGAGCGCTTCCTCATCCACCACGGCAACCTGTCCGCCTCCTACCGGGAGAGCGCCGAGGAGGAGATGAAGGACGACGACTCCCTCATGAGCGTCTGCGCGACCGCGACCCTGGAGCTGGGCATCGACATCGGCCGCCTGGAGCGGGCCTTCCAGATCGACGCCCCCTTCACGGTGTCGGGCTTTCTGCAACGCATGGGCCGGACCGGCCGGCGGGGCGACCCGTCCGAGATGTGGTTCGTCATGCTGGAGGACCACCCCGAGCCCAGGGCCATGCTGCCGGACATGATCCCCTGGCGCCTGATCCAGGGCATCGCCCTGGTCCAGCTCTACATCGAGGACCGCTTCGTGGAGCCGCCCCGGACCGACCGCCTGCCCTACAGCCTGCTCTATCACCAGACCATGAGCACCCTGGCCTCCTGCGGGGAGATGACGCCCGGCGAGCTGGCCTCCCGGGTCCTGCCCCTGTCCTGTTTTCACAGGATTAGCCAGGAGGACTATAAACAGCTCCTCCTGCACCTTTTGGAGATTGACCACATCGCCAGGACCGAGGGCGGCGGCCTGATCGTGGGCCTGGCCGGGGAGCGGATCGTCAACAACTACAAGTTCTACGCCGTTTTTCAGGAAAATATCGAGTACTCCGTCCGGGCCGGCTCCGAGGAGCTGGGCACCATCGTCGCGCCCCCGCCGGTCGGGGACAAGATCGCCATCGCCGGCCGGGTCTGGATCGTGGAGGAGGTCGACCACAAAAAGCACGTCGTCTACTGCGAGCTGGTCAAGGGCAATATCCCCGCCTATTTCGGCGATGTGGCCGGCGACATCCACACCCGAATCCTGGAGCGCATGTTCGCGGTCCTTCGCGAGGAGGAGACCTACCCCTACCTCATGCGGCACGCGGTCTGCCGGCTGCGGGACGCCCGCGCGGAATTTGACAAATCCGGCATGGCCGACCGGCCCCTCATCCACCTGGGCGGAAAAATGTGGGCCCTCTTTCCCTGGCTGGGCAGCTATGCCTTCCTGGCCCTGGAGCGCTTCCTCAAGATCCGCTGCGGGAAACAGCTGGGCCTCAAGGGCCTCAACCCGGCCCGGCCCTACTACCTGCAGTTCACCATGCAGGTCAGTGAGAAGGAATTCTACCGGATCGTCACCGAAGAGGCGGAAAAGGACATCGACCCCCTGGAGCTGGTCTACCCCAGGGAGGTCCCCGTCTTTGAAAAATACGACGAATTCGTGCCCGTGGACCTGGTCTGCAAGGGCTTTGCCCTGGGCGTCCTCGACGTCGAGGGCATGCGGCAGCGGGTCCTTGGCTGGACCGGCCATGAGCGGAAGCTCCTGACAGGGCCGGAGGAGTGACCGGGAAGAGGCGTACAGCGGGCGGGTCCGGCGTGTCTGAATCCAATCCCGGCGTGTCTGAATTCAGTCCCGATCTGTCTGAAATTTGTTTTTTACAATCGTACCGGTGTAAACCGGTTTAAAGAGAAGCCCGTTACCGCCTGAAAAATGTGATATAAATGAAAATATCCGCATGAAAAATGACATTTACAGCAGAAACTGCGCCTGAAAATGTTGCTTGCACCAGGAAAAAGGAGAGAAGCTTTTGGAACTGTCGGACTTAGCGGCTTATGCCCGGGAAAAACATGATATACAGGAACAGCACAAGTGGGCCGATTTCCCGGGCTTCTCGGTTCTGGCGGAGCCGGAGACCGGTAAGTGGGCCGCCCTGCTTATGCGCCAGTGGGACGGGGACAGCGGAACGGAGCTGCAGCACTGCGACATCAAATGCGGGCAGCAGTGCCTGGCCGGGATCCGGGTCCCATGGTTGACCAGGCCCTTTCGCATGAAGGGACAGAACTGGGTGGGCGTCATCTTTGACAGCCGGACAGACCCGGAGATCGTCTTCCGGCTCTTTGACCGGGCGGTCGGCATGATCCGCCAGCGGCGGGCCTATACGGTCATCCTGGAGGACCTGCGCGGCAATACAAAGGGGCTGTATCATGATACAGCCCTGCCGCCGAAGGAACAGTACCGGAAAAAAGCCCCGGCGCTCAAGGGGGCGTACCGGGATACGGCCCTGCCGCCGAAGGGACAGTACCGCGATACAGTCCTGCCGCCGAAAGGGCCGGACGGACAGAAAAAAGAGGCCCCGGATCCTGCCGGGAAAGGGGTCTCCGCAGGGACAGGCCCTGCCCCCGGTCTTTCCGCGCCTGGTCTTCCTGCCCCCGGTCTTCCTGCGCCCGGAAGCACAGAGGACTGGACCAGGGACTTTTTCCG
Organism: Lachnospiraceae bacterium UBA4317; assembly: GCA_002394525.1. The sequence goes on from DGUF01000111.1 coordinate 2,339, forward strand.
GGAGGCCGACAGGACCGGCCGCTACAGCTCCACAGACCTGCCGCAGATCCCTCAGAAGATCCGGGACATGATGCGGCTGTACGAATACCAGGGCGAATCCCTGGAGGCGAAGAGCCGCAATTTCTACCGCCAGGGCAAATTTATGGAGGACTACGAGGACGACGCCCCCTGGACCGGGGAATACAGGCGGTATTTTACCACCTACCATGACCTCCACCTGCCCCAGCTGCGGGGCTATTTTACCTGGCGGACCGCCCTGCGAAAGGGGCAGTTCCGCCCGATCGCCTCATCGCTGGCCTATATGTATATCTATGAGCTCCTCTGCGGGATCGGGACATCCTCCCCGGAGGACAGCCTGCGGAAAATGCGGGAATTTGAAAAGGGCTTTCTCGATTCCGGGATCGGGGACACCTTCATGCGCAGAAACCTCCACCGCTGGATGCTGGACTACGCGGTCATCCACAATGTCCCCGTGGAGACGGCCCGCCTCTATGAGCTGCCCGCTGTCGCGGAGAGAGACCTGCAGCTGGCCGTCCTGAAGGCGCCGGAGGACCACAGCGACGAGGAAATTTTTGCCTCGCTCTGTGCCTTCGGCGGAAAAAAACTCCCCCAGTCGCCTGTCGTCACGGCCAATGAAGAAAAGGGAAAGCACCTGTTCGCGGCCCTCTGGAGATATCTGACTGACCGCTATGGGGCAGGGGAAAGGACCACGGAGAAAGCATCCTCTTTGCCGCCTGAGAGAGAGGACGCGGCCATTTTTACTGCCTGTTTCGGAGTGCGGAAAAAAAGCCCCTGGAAGCCTCTTTCCAACGCCCTCCACTGGGAGGAGGACCGGCCGCGGGAGGCTGTGTATGTCCTGAACGCCTGCCGGATCTACCGCTGCCATGAGGGCGAGTGGGAGGAGGAGCGCTACGAAAATCCCTACTTTGCAAAAGACAGGCTGCAGGGCCTGCTCCACGCTGCGGACAGGAGCTTCCGCAGATACCTCAAGACCGGCCACTACCTGCGCGCCAAAGTGGAGGAGGCCTGGGCCGAGCCCTGGATCGAGGCGGTCATCGCCGCCGACCGGGAGGCTCAAGAAAAGGTCCGGATCGAGGCGGAGCGTCAGGCTGCCCTGGACAGGATCAGGATCGACCTGTCCGGCCTGGAAAAGATCCGTCAGGACGCGCTGATCACCAGAGACAGCCTGCTGACTGAGGAAGAGCGCGGGGAGTCCGCAGAGGAACCCGGCCGGACAGGGGCCGGCGCAGAGGCAGCCACGGAGAACTTTTATCAGACACGGCCTGGCGCAGAGGCAGTGCCGAAATCCATCCCGGAGAGCCCGCCGCAGAGCGGAGCACGGGATGCCATCCCGGAGATTCCGCCGCAGGGCGGAGCGCAGCAGGCCGTCCCGGAGAAGCCGCTACAGGAGGCTGCTCAGGAGGCCGTCCCGGAGAGCTTGGTCCAAGGCGGAGTCCAGGAGGCCGTTCCGGAGAGCCCGCCGCAGAGTGGAGCACGGGATGTCGTCCCGGAGAGGCCGGTCCAGAGTGGAATGCAGGAAGACCATCCGGGCAAAACCATCGAAGGTCGGGAAGAGCCTGCTGGCGGCATCGGACCGGAAGCAGGGGAGCCCCTGACGATCGGGGGCCTGGATCTTCTGCATACGCAGATCCTGCGGACGCTGCTGGAGGACCAGCCTGTCGATGATCTGATCAGGACCCGGCACCTCATGCCCGCCATTGTTGCGGATACCATCAATGAGGGGCTCTTTGATGAAATCGGAGACAACGTCCTCGAATGCGACGGGGACACGATCCGGATCGTAGAGGACTATAGAGAAGACCTGGAGGAAATGGTGTGACAAGGTGTGACAAGGGGACAGGCACCC
>DGUF01000111.1:4297-4419 GCA_002394525.1 Lachnospiraceae bacterium UBA4317
GTCCCCTTGTCACACCCCTTGTCATATCCCCTTGTCACACCCAGCCCTTCGGCACAATACATGGAGAAGATTACAGATGGCAGACAGAAATAAAAAAGTACCCAAGCGGATCGCGCAGACGG
>DGUF01000098.1:0-3430 GCA_002394525.1 Lachnospiraceae bacterium UBA4317
TCCATGCCGCCGACCACAAAGCCGTGCCTGTCCTTGTAGAGCTCGAAATCACGGTCTCCCTTTCTGATCGCGGGATATTCGTGGCCGGCGTTGGCCGCCGTGATCCTGCCCGTCGAAATATCCAGGATCCCCAGCCAGACCGTGACGAACATCTCCTCCTTGTTGTTGGCGCAGATCGCCGCATTGGTGCTTGCGAGAACATCGGGAAGAGATTTGCCCGACATGACATTGTTGGCCAGGATGATCCGGGAGGCCATCATAAAGAGGGCGGCCGGAATCCCCTTGCCGGAGACATCCGCGATCACCAGGCAAAGGTGGTCCTTGTCGACCAGGAAGAAGTCATAAAAGTCTCCGCCGACCTCCTTGGCCGGATGCATGGAAGCAAAAATATCAAAGGAATCGTATTCCGGAAAGGCCGGGAACTCGCTGGGCAGCATGTCCGCCTGGATCCGGGTCGCCAGAGAGAGCTCCGTCCGGATCCGCTCCCTCTCCGCCGTGATCTTTGTGATGCTGTCGATATAGTTCTGGATCTGCTCCTCCATCCGGTCGATGGAGGCCGCCAGGTCGCCAATCTCGTCCTTGTTGCGTATGGATTCCGTGAGCTTATGCTCCGCCTTCACATTCTCGGCCGCGAACCGGGAGGCCTCCCTGCTGATCATTTTGAGGGGATCCAGCAGGACCCTGGTCAGGTAGACTGCCTGCCCCGTCGTCACGATCAGGATGGACAAAAGCAACAGGAAAAAGACCCGTCTCACGAAGAGCCTGCGCTGCCTCACCACGATATCCATCTGCTTCTGCACACACACGATCCCCCTGGTCTGACCGTCCGCATCCCGCAGGGCGACCATAGCCGTAATATGAGGATCTGTCTCTATATAGCCCCTGTCCCTGAATACCAGTTCCTGGTCCGACTTTCCTTCATACAGATTCCGGTATTTGGTCCGGTAATCGTTGTTGGTCGTCTCCCGGACATAGCCGAACTCGTAGTGCTGATAGGAGCTGTTGCTGTTCATCGTCGAAAAAATAAAGCGGATATGCCCGTAGTCCGTCAGATCGGGCTCGATCACATAGACAAAGGTCGATCCCGAGAGATCGCAGAGCCTCTGCAGCCTGCGGGAAACTGTGGCGTAGTCCTCTCCCTCTCCGCCGCTGGCGGCATAGGCCTCCATCCGCTCCGCGTCAACCAGGGACGAAGCTATCTCGGCCGTCTGAAAGGCTCCGTCAGAATACTGGTCCAGAATGGCTGCCGTGACATCGTTAAAGCCGAAAACACACACGATCGCGGCAAAAATAAAGAGCAGGGCCACGATACCGCTGATACTTTTAAACGCGATCCTGTTTCTGTAATACTTCATATGGGCTACCTCAAGTCTTTTCCGGGGAATGACCGTCCACAGACCATCCTGTGAAACAGTGTATTTCCTGATTCATTATCATACCATGAAAGACCTGATATAAAAAAGCCTGACTTCCTCCGGCCGCATAAGCCTCCCACATAAGACCGCTTAAAACGCCTGTATAAGACCACTCAGGGCACCCGCATAAGGACCGCATAAAAGCGGATAAAAACCCGGCTGCAGACGCCCGCAGACCACTGACCTTACCGGTGGTCCGCTCAGCCCTGTCTCTCCGAGGCATATCCGCGCGGCGTCACCATCCTGTCTCCGATCCTCTTCGTGGTGGAATTGCCGATAAAGACCGTGGTAAACATATCGACCTCCGTCTCCCGCAGCTCCGCCAGGGTGCAGATCCGGGTCGTCTCTCCGTCCCGGCCTATATTGCGGACAGTGCCGCAGATCCGCCCGGGGCTGCAGGTCTCCAAAAGGATATCGCAGGCCTTCCGCAGATAGTCCGACCGGCGCCGGCTGGAGGGATTGTAGAGCACGATCGCGAAATCCCCCTCCGCGGCCATGCGGAGCCGTTTCTCGATCTTCTCCCAGGGGGTCATCAGGTCGCTGAGGCTGATCACCGCAAAATCATGGATCAGGGGAGCCCCCAGGCAGGCCGCCCCGCTCAGGGCCGCGGTGATACCGGGGATGACCCGGATCTCGATTTCACCGCCCCTTTCCGTTCTCTGTGCCATCTCAAAGAGCAGGCCCGCCATCCCGTAGACGCCGCTGTCCCCGCTGCAGATAAAGGCCACGTTGCTGCCCGCCGCGGCCTCCTCCAGGGCCAGCCTGCAGCGCTCCTCCTCCCTGCGCATGGCCGTCGTCAGAAATCTCTTGTCCGGAAAGCTGTCCCGGACCAGGTCCACGTAGACATGGTAGCCCGCGATCACATCGCTCTCTTCCATGGCCTTTACGGCCTCATAGGTCATCTTTTCCGCGGCGCCCGGTCCGATCCCGACCACCGTCAGTGTCCCGCACTTCTTTTCCATCTGTTCGTCCACCCTCATTTCTTTTTTTAAATATCAAATGCGCTAATTCGGTCCACCCGGCCCCCTCAGTCCTGCGCCGCGTGCGACGACGCCCTGCGGAACTCCGTGGTAAAGGAGGGATCATAGAGCTTTGACCTCTCCAGGGCCCTGCTCCCGACGACATCCCCGACGATGATCAGGGCCGTCTTGGTGATCCCGTGCTCCGCCGCCGTCCGCGCCAGTGTGGACACGGTGCAGATATATTTTTCCTCATCCGGCCAGGTGGCCTTGTAGACGATCGCGGCGGGCGTATCCGGGGAATAGCCCCCCGCGGTCAGCCGCCCGCTCAGTTCCTCCAGATGTCCCGTGCTCAGAAAGATCACCATGGTCGCCCCGTGCGCCGCAAAGGATTCGATGGATTCCCTGTCCGGCACCGGCGTCCTGCCGGCCATCCGGGTGATGACCACGCTCTGGGAGATCCCGGGAAGGGTGTACTCCAGGTCCAGGGCGGAGGCCGCCCCACAGAAGGCGCTCACGCCGGGTGTGTAGTCATAGGGGATCCCCTCCCTGTCCAGGAGGTCCATCTGCTCCCGGATCGCCCCGTAAATACAGGGGTCTCCCGTGTGCAGGCGTACGGTCGTAAGGCCCTGCGCCTCGGCGTCCCGCATGACTCCGGTCACCTGCTCCAGGGTCATCCGCGCGCTGTCATAGATCCGGCAGTCCTTCCTGCAGGACTCCAGCAGGGCCGGATTGACCAGAGACCCCGCGTAAATAATGACGTCCGCCTCCTCCAGCTGTCTCTGTCCGCGGACCGTGATCAGATCCGGCGCCCCGGATCCGGCTCCCACAAAATGAACCATAATCTCTCTCCTGTCGATTTTTGTCTGTCCTTATCAGTACCGTCCCGGTCTTCTTTTCGACCTTCTTTTTGACCTTTTTTTGGCCTTCTCATCCTGTCGCAGGGCCAGGGGAGCAGGTCAGCACTATTTTTCCTGGCGCGCCAGGTGGTCCCGGATCGTAACAGTTCAGGCCCACCTGAAACGCGAGGTGTTTTGCGCACGCTCTTTGCGCAAA
>DGUF01000098.1:3473-4947 GCA_002394525.1 Lachnospiraceae bacterium UBA4317
CGCAAAACCCGAGTTTAACGGCGTTCAAGCGTCAACAATGCTTCGCATTGTGTAAGCGCATTGGAATCGCTGAACGCAACGTTACATGTTCACGCCCTTCGAGGGGGCGTGAACTGTAACCCCGGATCACCTGCATATAGTCCAGGGCCCGGTCCGTCCGGCCCAGTTCCCCCCAGACATTGGAAAAAACGATGACCTCCACCTGCATTTTGCCTTCCGCCCAGGTCTCCATGACCTCCCGGATCCTGAGGGTCATCTCCGCCAGCACCGGCTTATCCAGACCGCATTCCTTCAGAATGCGGACTGCCTCGTCCGTGGCCACGCAGTCCGCCAGCCTGGTCAGGACCGATCCCACGGTTTCCCCGGAACATGTGCCTGCCCCGGCTTCTTCCGGACTGCTGTCCTTTTGCGCCATTGCGGCCTTCAGCATGCAGTCCCGTGTGATCGAGCTCAGGATCTCCATCCTGCGGTCCCCATACTGGGAGTGGGTGTTCCGGACGCCGCCCGCGACCTTGACCAGCTTTCCGATATGGCCGATAAAAAGCAGCTTTTCAAAGCCCGCCTCCGCCGCCATCCGGACCGTGTCATAGATAAAGTTCGACGAGGTCACGGCTGTATCCAGCGAAAAGCCATAGGTCTCCAGGAAAAAATTCCGCCCGTAATTGCCCGGGGCGGCCGCCAGGACCGGATAGCCCTCGCAGCTGCGGACCCGGATCTCCGTCCGGATGGTCTCCAGCAGGGCCCGGTCGCTCATAGGCTCCACGATCCCGCTGGTCCCCAGAATGGAAATGCCGCCCTCGATCCCCAGCCTGGGGTTGAAGGTCTTTGCGGCCAGTTTCCTCCCCAGAGGAACGCTGATCGTCACATCAAAGCCCCGCGGAGTTTTGTCGGCTCCGGTTCTTCCGGCTTCCGCAGCCGCTTCCAGTACCGCCTCCCGGATCATCCTGCGGGGCGTGCTGTTGATGGCCGCGGCCCCGACCGGCTGGTCCAGTCCGGGCTTGGTCACCCGGCCGACGCCTTCCCCGCCTTCGATCCGGACTCCAGGTTCGTCCGACCAGGCGACCCGCGCATAGATCAGGGCGTGGTTGGTGACATCGGGGTCGTCTCCGCTGTCCTTTCTGACCGCGCAGGAGACTGCTTCCGGGCTCCTCCGGATGTCCTCAATCTCCAGATCAAGGACCGGCCCCTTTGGGGTCCTGATCCTGACCTGGCTGATGGTCTCCCCCGTCAGCAGCATGGCAGCAGCAGCCCTGGCCGCGGCAGCCGCGCAGGTCCCGGTCGTATATCCCCGGCGGAGCTTCTGTCCGCCCTTTACAACATAGCCCGCATCATTCATTCACGGATCACCATCCACAAGTCCTTTCGCCCCCCCTGCAGGGCCGGCAGATCCCGTCGTGCACACGCGCAGGCCCGGCCTTCAGGCAGGCATTTTTTCACTGTCTGTCCATTTTATGATGTAAAGGTCAAAAGTATC
>DGUF01000032.1 GCA_002394525.1 Lachnospiraceae bacterium UBA4317
TGGCCAAAAAGCCCACGATCCCCTACAACAAGATCATCGAGGGGATCAACGCGGGCGAGATCAAAGGCCTGTGGATCCTCTGCACCAATCCCCGCCACAGCTGGACCAACAACGAGACCTTCGCGTCGGCGGCAAAGAAGCTGGAGCTCTTTGTAGTCCAGGATATCTACGACAACATCGAGAGCGCCGAGGACGCCACGGTCTACTTCCCCGTCGTGCCCGGCATCAAGAAGGCGGGCACCTATATCAACCTGGAGCGCCGCATGTCCGCCATGCGCCCGGTCCTGGCCAGAGGGGAAAACGAGATCTCCGACTACGAGTGCATCCTGGGCGTCGCCAAGGCCCTGGGCATGGGCAGCGCCATCGAGCGCTGGGAGACGCCCGAGCAGTGCTTCAATATGCTGCGGGACATCTCGCGCGGCAAGCCCTGCGACTTCTCCGGCGTCAAATGGGACGAGCTGGAGAATTCCCACGGCCGCCAGTGGCCCTATCCGGAGGGACGCGAGGCCGAGTTCGCGGCCGACCAGCGCCGGCTCTATGAGGACGGGATCTTCTACACGGCTGACGGCAGGGCCAACTTCCTCTTTGAGGAGCCCCTTGACAATCCCTATGTCCAGGACGAGAAATTCCCCCTGGTCTTTAACACCGGCCGCGGCACCGTTGGCCAGTGGCATACCCAGAGCCGCACCAAGGAGGTCAAATTCGTCGAGGATGTCTCCCTCAAGAAGGCCTACCTCTTCATGAATACCAGGATGGCGGAGGAAAACGACATCCATGAGATGGACCAGGTCCGCGTCTACTCCGTCAACGGACAGGATGCCGTCTTTTATGTCAAGGTCACGGACAACGTCCCCTATGATCAGCTCTACGCCCCGATCCACTACATCGAGTGCAACAAGCTGACCCCTTCGAGCTACGACAAGTATTCCAGAGAGCCCAACTACAAGGGCGGAACCTGCCGCTTTGAGAAGATCTGATCATCAGGGCCCGCACCCGGATGATCCGTTTCCGCAGCTGTCTTTTCGACCTTTCAGCTGCGGGCACCCTATAGAGGAGGCCTGTGATTTATGTATAGAATCAAGATCGACCGCAGCCGCTGCATCGGCTGTCTCACCTGCGTGACCGCCTGCGTGGTCAGCCATGAGACCGAGAGCGGCGATGCCAGAAACCGCGTCGTCATCGACAGCGAGACAAAGCCGGCGCCCATTTTCTGCCGGCACTGCAAGCATCCGGAGTGCACCTACACCTGCATGACCGGTGCCATGAAAAAGGATCCCGTGACCGGCTATGTCACCTACGACAAGGACCAGTGCGCGAGCTGCTACATGTGCGTCATGTCCTGCCCCTTCGGTATCCTCAAGCCGGACAGCATCCACTTCCGCGAGATCATGAAGTGCAATATGTGTGTCCACAGAAGCCCGGACGGCAAGACCGCCAATCCCATGTGCGTGGAAAAATGTCCCATGCACGCCATCACCCTGGAGGAAGTGAACGAATAGCCGTGCGCGGCTCGTCCACTTCACCGGGACCAATACATATTCATTCCACTGATCAGAAAAGGAGCAAAGGAATATATGAAAAAATATGTGGTCATCGGATCCTCCGCGGCTGGCGTCAACGGGATCCGGGAACTTCGAAAATATGACAAGGAAGCGGAGATCGTCCTGATCTCCAAGGACAAGGACATCTATTCGCGCTGCATTCTGCACGAATACCTGGCCGGCAAGCGCAGCCTGGACCGCCTGCGCTTTGTCGAAAAGGACTTTGAGACCCTCTACCGGATCACCTGGAAAAAGGGCGTCGAGGCCACGGGCCTGGACAGGGCCGCGAAGGAGGTCATCCTGGACGACGGGACCAGGGAGAGTTACGACAAGCTCCTGATCGCGACCGGGTCCCACACCTTCTTTCCGCCCATCAAAAATATGGCCGGGTCGCCCAATATGATCGGCTTCCGCAACATCGACGACATCGAGGTCCTCAAGGAGGTCGCAAAGACCAAAAAGAACATTGTCGTCCTGGGCTCCGGCCTGGTCGGCATCGACTGCGCCACCGGCTTCCTGGAGCTGGGCGTCAAGGTCACCCTCTGTGACTTTGCCGGCTGGCTCCTCAACAAGCAGCTGGACCCCGAGGCCGCGCAGGCCTATATCGACGCCTTCAACGCCCGGGGCGTAGACCAGCACTACGGCGTCGGCGTCAACGAAGTGCAGATCAATGACGACCACGAGATCACAGCGGTCGTCCTCAGCGACGGCACCGTGATCCCCTGCGACTTCTTTGTCGTCACCGCGGGCGTCCGGTCCAACGTCGAATTCCTTCAGGACTCCGGCCTGGAGCTCTCCAGGACCGGTCTGGTCTACGACGCCTCCGGCCGCACCAACGACCCCGATATCTACGGGGCCGGCGACGTCTCGGGCCTCTCGCCCATCTGGCCCGTCGCCGTCAAGGAGGGCATGATCGCGGCCGCCAACATGGCCGGCGTCCCCGAAAAGATGACGGACTTCTTTGCCAGTAAGTCCACCATGCGCTTCCTGGACATCTCGACCATGTCCCTGGGCAACGTCAACCCCGACCCTGAAGACAAGTCCATCAAGGTCGAGACATACCGCAGGGGCGACGTCTACAAAAAGATCGTCCACCAGGACGGAAAGATCATCGGAGCCCTTCTCCAGGGCGACCTGGCCTACGGCGGCGTCCTCCAGCAGATGATCGCCCGCCAGATCGACGTCCGGAAGGTGAAGAAGCCCCTCTTTGACATCGACTACTCAGACTTCTTCCACATCCGGGACAATACTTATGAGTTCTATTACGACTGAGAGCTGTTAGCCATTAGCTGTTAGCTATTAGCTCAAAATCCACACTGGAGGGAAGTATGGAAAGACTGGAAAGAATACCGGTACCTGTCATCGCGACATTTCTCAGCCTTCTGACCCTGGGAAATGTCTACGGAGGCCTGGGCTTTGTCTGGCTCCGCTATCTGATCATGGCCTGCGGGACCATTTTTATGATCTGCTATATCCTCAAGATCGTCATGTTCTTCGGGACCTTTAAAAAGGAATATGACCAGACCATCCCGTCCAGCCTCTACGGGGCCTTCAGCATGGTACTGATGGTCCTGGGAAGCTTCTATCTGGAGATGGGCCTGGGCTTTGGCAGGATCATCTGGCTCATCGCGGTGGGCATCCACTGCGTCCACATTGTTGTATTTACGATCAGGCACACTTTCGGAAATGTCCTGACCAAAAAGGATTTCATCAACATGATGCCCAGCTGGTTCGTGACCTACAACGGATGGATGGTCGCCTGCGTCACCGGGGGCAAGATGAACGCGGCCCCCATCCTCAAGGTGATCACCATCTACGGCTGCATCATCTATCTGATCCTGTTGCCCTTCATGCTCTGGCGCCTGATGAAGGTCGAGATCAGGGACGCGGCCTATCACACCATGGCTGTCCTGCTGGCGCCCTGCAGCCTCTGCGTGGTCAGCCTGATCAACGTCTACGGCACGCCCAATCCCGCCCTGCTCACGCTCATGTACTGCTGCGTGCTGGCCTCCCTGGCCTTTATCATCATCAAGCTCCCGGACTTCTTCTCCTTTAAGTTCTATCCGGGATACGCGGGGCTCACCTTCCCCATGGCCATCGGCGTCGTCGCCAGCCAGAAGATGGCGGGCTGGCTGAATGATGTGGCGGGCAATGCGGCCCTGGGCAATGCCGTGACCCAGCTGGTCGGCCTGCAGATCTTCCTGACCACCATTCTGGTCGGATATGTCATGCTCATGTTCTGCAGGATGCTCCTGAGGAAAAAGGACAGGGGTTAAGTGGCAGCTGTTAGTTATTAGCTCAAAACAAGCAAAATGGAGGTACTGCAAGTGGGTTATATTTTATCAAAAGAGGGCTTTGACCGGGTCCTGGCCGAGCTTGGCAAAAAGTACAGGCTCTATGCACCCGTGCGCAAGGTCGGCGAGGGGAGATTCACCGATACGGATGTCGTCCGCTACGACTTCGTCACTTCCGTCGATGAGATGGAGCTGGATCAGAAGTCGGATTATGCCTTTAAAGAGATCCTGACACCGCTCTCCGAGACGCTCTTTTTCTTCACGGAGAACGAGGTCAAGACGGCGGACAGGGATGCGCGCGAGGCTCTGGTCTTCCTCAAGAGCTGCGATATGCACGCAGTCAGACGCCTGGACCAGATCTATCTGGACAACAAGTTCGCGGATCCTTTTTATAAGGAGATCCGGGACCGCGTCCACTTCGTCCTTCTGGGATGTTCCAAATCCGGCGCGGACTGCTTCTGCGTCGACATGGGCACCAACCGCACAACGGAAGGCTATTTCTTCTCTCTGGACAGGACGGAGGAGGGCTTTGCCTGCAAGGTCCTGGAGAGCTCCCTGGAGGGGATCTTCGCGGCAAACGGCACGCAGAAGGCGGATGTCGAGCCCGCATATGTGACGGAGAACATGACCCGGGTCACGATCCCCGATGAGATCCCCAACAGCATTTACAAAAACCCCGTCTGGGACGAGTACAGCTCCCGCTGCATCGGCTGCGGACGCTGCAACTTCGCATGTCCGACCTGCACCTGCTACACCATGCAGGATGTCTTTTACACGGACAACGGCAAGGTCGGTGAACGCCGCAGGGTCGGCGCCTCCTGTATGGTCGACGGCTATACCAATGTGGCCGGCGGCGGCCAGTACAGGCGGACCAAGGGCGAGCGCATGCGCTTCAAGGTCCTGCACAAGATCTATGATTTCAAGAAACGCTTCGGCTATCAGATGTGCGTCGGCTGCGGGCGCTGCGACGCGATCTGTCCCGAGTACATTTCCTTCTCCGCCTGCATCAATAAGGTCAACAGGGCCGTGCAGGAAGAGGCGGCAGCAGCAAAGGAGGTGAAGTGATGGCAGCTCTGGCAAATGTGTCCATGAACATGCAGGACAATCCCTACGTGCCTTTCCCCTCCAGGATCCTGGAAGTCATCCGGCACACCCAGAAGGAATACACCTTCCGCATGGAATTTACCGGCGATGTAAAGCCCGGTCAGTTTTTTGAGGTCTCCGTGCCCAAATACGGCGAGGCTCCGATCTCGGTCAGCGGCATCGGGGACAACTTCGTAGATCTGACCATCCGCAAAGTCGGAAAGGTCACCAGTGAGGTCTTTGAAAAATACGAGGGCCAGAGCCTGCTCATGCGCGGCCCCTACGGCAATGGCTTTGATGTCTCCCTCTATGAGGACGGAGAGGTGATCGTGGTCGCAGGAGGCACGGGCGTATCCCCGGTCCGCGGCGTCATCGAGGCCCTGTCCCTGACAAAGGACGCCAAAGACAAGCATGTCATCGTCGGCTTCAAGAGTCCCGACGACATGCTCTTCAGGGCCGACCTCAAGAACTGGGCGGACAGGCTGGACCTGATCCTGACGGTCGACGGCGCTCCCGATGGATATGAGGGCAACATCGGCCTGGTCACCAAATTTATTCCCGATGTTCCCGTCCGCGACGTCGCGAAGGCGCAGGCTGTCGTCGTCGGTCCCCCGCCCATGATGCGATTCTCCGTGATGGGCCTTCTCCAGAAGGGCTTTAAGGAGGAGAATATCTGGGTCTCCCAGGAGCGCAAGATGTGCTGCGGCCTGGGCAAGTGCGGACACTGCCGCGTCGGCGAAAAATATATCTGCCTGGACGGCCCGGTCTTCAACTACACCGTCAGCAAGGATATGATCGATTAAATGCCGCCATGCCTGCGGACCGGTCAGCCCGGGTTTTTCTGCGGCCCCCGGAAGAGAGGGCCGGAGCCGGCTTTGACGGGAACCTGGCTGCAGTCTTTTTCGCCGCCCCCGGAAAGGAGGCGCCCCGAGACAGACACAGATCAGGTTCAAACCGCGCAGGCAGTCTGACATGGAGGAAATACATATGGGTATGGATATTAATTTAAAAAAGCTTAAAAAGAATGCCTTTCGCTATTCCAAGGTGAGGGGCGAGACCGCTTCCCGTGTCCGTATTCCCGGCGGCGTCATAGGCGCGAAGGCCATGGTGCGCGTGACGGAGATCGCGGAAAAATACGGCAACGGGACCATCTTTATCACCAACCGCCAGGGCGTCGAGATCCCCGGGATCAAGATGGAGGACATGGACGCCGTCAACAAGGAGCTGCAGCTGATCATCGACGAGTCCGGCGTCAACCAGGAGGAGTACGAGGGCGGATATCCCGCGGCCGGCACCAGAAATGTCGTCGCCTGCCCCGGCAAGCGCCTCTGTCCCTTCGGCTGTTATGACACGACCGATTTTGCCAGGA
>DGUF01000009.1 GCA_002394525.1 Lachnospiraceae bacterium UBA4317
GAACCATTCGCCATGGCGGAGAGGCTTTTGCGGCCGGAACCATCCGCTGCATCGGACAGTTTTTTTGCTGACGCTTTCACATTTATAATAGAACTTTAAAACGACCGGACAGGGGAGGAGGAAAGCCCCTGTCCTTTTTTTGTGCTCAGCCAGGCCGTTTTTTCGCCGGGAACCGTGCGGAATCTGTCGGGCTGCAGGCCTGTCTGCCCAGGGACTGGTGTGGTCATTTTGACATATCCATGCGACATATTTGCATTGAAAAAGGGTATGTTATCGGTGAGAATGGGACATGTAATTTAGTTGTGTAAATGTAGGGTGAGTTATTTTTTCATCGTGCGGGAACTGCGGCTTCAGCCGCGGAACTGGCATATCGAAGCGAGGGGAAGGCGAGGCAGAGATGGATATTCGGTTTCTTGAAAAAGAGCGTATTTTTAAAATAGATACAGCCCATGTCAGCTATGTGATGGCGGTCATGGATGATGATCAGTTCCTGGAGCATGTGTATTTCGGAAGGCGGGTCGGAGATTCTGATCTGCGCTATCTCCTGCGCTATATGGAAAATCCTTTTATGGCCTCCAATAACAAGGGGGAGCGGGGCAAGGTCCTGCAGACCATGAAGCATGAGCTCCCCGGCGAGCTGGTCGGCGACCACAGGGACGGCGCGGTGACGGTCAGAACAGCGGCCGGGCATACGGCTGTCCAGCCTTATTATGTCTCCCACAATATTTTCAAAGGAAAGAAGAGGCTGGAGGGGCTTCCGGCGACCTTCGGGGCGGAGGAGAAGACGATGACCCTGGAGATCACCATGGAGGACCCGGTCCTGCATGTGCGCTTCGTGCTCTCCTACTCCATTTTTGAGGATACCGACGCGATCATGCGCAGCATGCGGGTGATCAATGACAGCGACAGCCCCGTCCGCCTCGAAAAGGCCCTCTCGCTCAGTCTCGATATGGACCAGCAGGACTACCGCCTGCTGACCCTGGACGGCATGTGGGTGCGCGAGCGCCATATGAATTACAGGGACATTGGTTACGGCTTCCAGGGCGTCAGCTCTCTGCGCGGAGAGACCTCCCACCACGAGCAGGCCTTCCTGGGCCTGGTCTCAAAGACCGCGACCCAGCTGACCGGGGAGGTCTATGGCTTCAACCTGGTCTACTCCGGCAATTTCCGCGCCATGGTGGAAAAGGATGCCTATGACTGCCTCCGCGTGACCATGGGGATCAATCCGGACCGCTTCTCCTATGTCCTGCAGCCCGGCGCCTCCTTCCAGACGCCCGAGGGCGTTATGGTCTATTCCTGCGAGGGCCTGACCGGCATGACCCATACCTTCCACGATCTCTACAGAAACCATCTGATCAGAGGCGTCTGGAGGGACAAAAAGCGCCCGGTCCTGATCAACAACTGGGAGGCGACTTATTTCGATTTCGATGAGCAGAAGCTCCTTGATATCGCCCGCGATGCCCGCAAGTGCGGGATCGAGATGCTGGTCATGGACGACGGCTGGTTCGGCAAGCGCGACCTGGACGTCTCCGGCCTCGGCGACTGGTATGTCAATGAAAACAAGATCAAGGGCGGACTCAAGAAGCTCGTCGATGAGGTCAATGCCCTGGGCATGAAGTTCGGCATCTGGGTGGAGCCCGAGATGGTCTCCCCCGACTCCGACCTCTACAGGGCGCATCCCGACTGGGCCATCCGGATCCCGGACCGCGAGCCCTGCCAGCTCCGCAACCAGTATGTCCTGGATCTGTCCAGAAAAGAGGTGCGGGATACTGTCTACGATATGATCGCGGCGGTCCTGCGCAGTGCCAATATTGAATATGTCAAGTGGGATATGAACAGGACCCTGACCGATTTCGGCAGCGCCTCCCTGGGCGCCCAGAACCAGGATGAGCTCTGCCACCGCTATGTCCTGGGCCTGTATGAGATGCAGGACCGCCTGACCAGGGACTTCCCCAACCTGCTTCTGGAGAACTGCTCCGGCGGCGGAGCCCGCTTCGATCCCGGCATGCTCTACTACAGCCCCCAGATCTGGTGCTCGGATGACACCGATGCCGTGGAGCGCCTCTCCATCCAGGAGGGCACCTCCCTGATCTACCCCCTGTCCACCATGGGCGCCCATGTCTCGGTCACGCCCAACCATGTGGTCGGCAGGAACACGGGCTTTGAGACCCGCGGCAATGTCGCCCTGGCCGGCACCTTCGGCTATGAGCTCGACATCACCAAGCTGGACGCGAAGGACAAGGCGGCCATTCCCCAGCAGATCGCCCTCTACCACAAGTACAACGACCTGATCCGCCGCGGCGACTATTACCGGATCGCCTCCTACAGGGAGAACCACCTGTACGACTGCTATTCGGTCGTCTCCAAGGACAAGACCGAGGCCCTGATCACCTATGTCCAGGTTCTCAAGGTTCCGGACGACCGCAGCAGGATCCTGCGCATCCCCGGCCTTGACCCCGACAAGGAGTACGCGGTCATCGTCGACCGAACGACGGACATCGCGCCCGAGGACGACGAGACCATCACCCTGCCGATCGGCCCCCGCGCCCGGATGCGCGGCGATGCCCTGATGTACGCGGGTCTCCCCATGCCCAATTTCCGCGGGGACTTCCGCTCAGCCCTGATTTATCTCTCCGAGATCTGAGATCCGGGATCCACAGGTACAGGCGGAAGATGATTCCGGTTCGGTCCGCAGGCGGAGGTTTTCGGTCTGCATGCAGAGTCTTCCGGTCTGATCCGCAGGCGGAGTCTTTCAATCTGATCCGCAGGCAGAGGTTTTCAGCCTGCAGACATAGTCTTCCGGTCTGACCCGCAGGCAGAGGTTTTCGGCCTGCAGGCACAGTACACTGAACAGAAAAAAGCAGTACAACAGAGAAAAACGTCTCTGCTGTACTGCCTTTTTTTGTTTGAAAATTTGTCCGAAAAACGGGGGCGGGCCGGCGCCGCGCTCATACCTGTCTGTCCTTATTGTTTGAGCTTTTTCTGCCTGGCGATCACACCTGTCTGTCTGATATTATTTGACCTTTTTTCTGCCGCCGCGGTTTTTCTGCCAGATCAGATACAGACCCCGCAGGAGCAGGTTCTCGTCGATCGTCATGCTGTGCCTGCAGCAGGGGCAGATGGTCGAGGCCAGCCCGCCCGTGGCGACGATGCTCCATTCTTCTTCGCCGGCGGCCAGCAGGGACTCGATGAAGCAGTCCAGGACTCCGTCGACAGCGCCCGCGGAACCAAAGATGATGCCTGCTTTCATGCATTCCACTGTATTTGTCGCGATGACCTTGTTGGGAGGGGTGATCTCGATCTTGGGAAGGAGCGAGGTCCCCTGGGTCAGGGCGTCTATGGACAGGGTCACACCCGGCATGATGGCGCCGCCGATATAGCGGCCCTTGGAGTCCACGACGGTCACGGTCGTCGCCGTGCCCATATCGATGATAATGCAGGGCAGGGGATAATATTCCTTGGCGGCCACCGCTGTGGCGACCAGGTCCGCGGCGATGGTGCCGGGATCATCGATCATGATCGGGAGTCCGGTCCTGATCCCGGCTCCGATGATCAGGGCATCGACACCAGTGATGAACTTCACGGCCTTTGTCAGGATCAATGTGAGCGGGGGGACAACAGAGGAGATCACAGCGCCCTCCACCAGGCCCAGGTCAATGCCGCCCAGTTCCAGGATCAGCTTCATGCTGGCGGCATATTCATGTTCAGTCTTATGCAGATTGCTTTCAAGACGCATGATCTGGATGATCTCTCCGTCCATACCGATACATCCGATCACAGTATGGGTATTTCCTGTATCAATGGCAAGAATCATGAAGGTCTCCCTCTGTGCGCGGAACCCTTCCAGACTCCGGTCCGGATCTCCGCCGGCTGTCCGTGTTTAGCTCCGGAACAAAAGCTCTGCGAAGGGGAAGGGGAGAAGGGGCAGCGCGGAAAATGAATCATCAGCATCTCGAAGGCACCCCGGCGGCCGCGTATATCAACCAATTCCCTGTATATTTGCTCTGAATACCGGCCGGGCAGCGCTCATAAGGATGACAGGCCGCCCTCCTTCCGGAACCGGGGATGCTGTTTTCTATTTTATTGCGGACCCACTGCGATTGCAAGGGGAAGGTGGGACTGCCGCAGGTCAGCTGTTAACCGTTGTTACAGTTCAGGCCCACCTGAAA
>DGUF01000256.1:0-6781 GCA_002394525.1 Lachnospiraceae bacterium UBA4317
AGGCAAAAGTTATTATATGTCATTTACGCAGTTGATTGCAAGTGTTTTCTTCCCAATCATAGTCCCAACCAGAGCGTTAGTTACAGTTCAGCCCCTGCTGAAACTCGAGGTGTTTTTGAGCGGTTTTCAGCGAAAAAACCCGAGTTTAACGGCGCGCGGCGCACGCAAAGCGTATTGGAATTGCCGCGCGCAACGTTACATGTACACGCCCTTCGAGGGGGCGTGTACAGTAACGAGCGTTACAAGGCTGCCGCATCCAAATCTGAATGCGGCAGCCTTCTTTTCTTTTTTACAGACCGGCGGAAGTATGCCGGCAGTTCTTACTCTCGCTCAGAAAAAGCCGGGCCTCTTTACTGGTCCAGGTTCTCCTGGGCCGCTGCTTCCCTGGCCGCCCGCATGTTGTTGCTGGCGACCCTGAAGATCATCATGACCACGAAGAGCATGACAAGTCCGCAGACAAGGGAGATGATCGGGTTGCGGACCAGGCCCGCGATGATGTAGGTCACTGCGGAGACTGCCGCGCAGGTCAGGGCGTAGGGCATCTGGGTCGAGACGTGGTTGATGTGGTTGCACTGGGCACCCGCGCTCGACATGATCGTGGTGTCTGAGATCGGCGAGCAGTGGTCGCCGCAGACGGAGCCGGCCATGCAGGCGCTCATGGCGATGATCATGAGCTGGGGGTCGGATTTCTGGAAGCAGGCGACGACGATCGGGATCAGGATGCCGAAGGTGCCCCAGGAGGTGCCGGTCGCGAAGGACAGGCCGACCGCGATCAGGAAGATGATGAAGGGCAGGAAGGAGGCGAAGCCGGCGGCGTGGGTGTCGATGACGCCCGCGACGAACTCCTTGGCGCCCAGGCTGGCGGTCGTGCTGTTGAGGGTCCAGGCCAGGGTCAGGATCAGGATGGCGGGGACCATCTGCTTGAAGCCGTCCGGCAGGCAGCCCATCATCTCCTCAAAGGTGAGGGAATTGCGGATGAGGTAGTAGACCATGGTGATGACCAGGCCGCTGAAGGAGCCCAGCACCAGACCGACGGAGGCGTCGCTGTTGGCGAAGGAGTCGATGAAACTCTCTCCTCCAAAGAAGCCGCCGGTGTAGATCATGCCGATGACGCAGCAGACGATCAGGGAAATAATGGGGACCAGCATGTCGGCGACGATGCCCACGTGGCCCTCGGCCTCGTCCCTGGCATTCTCATAGGGGCGGTCCGGGGTCGTGTAGATGTCGCCAAGGACCTCCGCATTGTACTCGTGGGTCTCCATGGGGCCGTAATCGATGTGCATGAGGACGAGCATGATCATCATGGCGATCGTCAGCAGAGCATAGTAGTTGTAGGGGATGGTCCTGATAAAGAGAGCCAGGCCGTTCTCCCCCTCGACGAAGCCGGCGACGGCCGCCGCCCAGCTGGAGATGGGGGCAATGATGCAGACCGGCGCCGCCGTGGCGTCGATCAGGTAGGCCAGCTTGGCGCGGGAGACCTTGAACTTGTCCGTGACAGGCCGCATGACGCTGCCGACCGTCAGACAGTTGAAGTAGTCATCGATAAAGATCAGGACGCCCAGGGCGATGGTGGCCAGCTGCGCGCCCTCGCGGGAGGAGATCCTGCGGGTGGCCCAGTTGCCGAAGGCCGCGCTGCCGCCCGTCCGGTTCATCAGCTGCACGATGGTTCCCAGAATGACCAGGAAGATCAGGATACCCACATTCCAGGCATCCGCCAGGGACCCGATGATCCCGTCGGTGAAAATGTGGGTCATCGTGCCTTCAAAGCTGAATCCGGAATAGAGAAGACAGCCGGTCACGATACCGATGAACAGGGAGCTGTAGACCTCCTTGGTCACCAGGGCCAGGATGATGGCGATGATGGGAGGGATCAGCGACCAGTAGCTCTGCTGAACGCTCTCGGGCGTCGTCACAAATGAAGCAAAGATCAGAAAAATGAGGACCGCAACGAAGGCAGCGACCGTCACCCTTACAGTGCGTGACTTGTTTTCCATAAGTTTCCCCCTTTAGAAACCTTTTTGCTGCCGCATACCGGAATCCTTCATGCTGCAGAACCCGCGGCAGCGCCTGTGATCAGTATCCTGAAATGTCCCTTTTTCCCCTGCGGACAAATCTTTTATAATGTTAATACGTCAAAGCATTAAAGTCAACAATGCATTTATTAACAGGATAATGCCCAAACCTTTCAGAAAAAATGTTCATGGCTTAAGAGCGTCGGGAGCCTGGTCCGGGCAGGTCCGGTCCCGCAGCCGCAGATAATTTCATCCGATGTATTCCAGATATAAAAATTCCGGCTTCTCCGGCTTTAAACCGGGTTTAAACCCGGTTTCCCATATAAAAAAGGACAGGAAAGCTGCTCTTCCTGTCCTCCTTATTAATAGCCGGATTCCCGCTGCGGAGCCCGGACCCTTATTTTCGGTTCCGTGTAGTATTTTTTCTGTGCGCTTTCGCCGGAGCCTTTCTTCAGAGACGAGGCCTGTCGTCAATCCTTATCCTCTTCCTCTCCGCCGTCTTCCTCCGGGACGACGCGCTGCACGGTCACGGTCTCGGCATCGGTCGTGAGGCTGTCAGCGATGCCCTCCGTGACATAGAGGACACCTTTTTCATCCTCGAGAATAAATTCGAAGTCCAGGCCGCTCTCTCTCCAGAATTTTTCCGCCTCTTCCCTTCCCATGATAAAGAGGGAGGTGGACAGGCCGTCGGCCAGGATCCCCTCGTCACAGATGATCGTGGCGGAGAGGAGGCCGCTGTCCGCGGGGTAGCCCGTGCGGGGGTCGATGATGTGGTGGTAGCGGACCCCTTTTTCTTCAAAATAGCGCTCGTAGCCGCCGGAGGTCACGACCGCCTTGTCCTCCACGTCGAGGACGCCCAGGTACTCGACATCGCTTGCGGGGTTCTGGATGGCGACGCGCCAGGACCTGCCGTCCTCCTTGGCCCCGAAGGTCTGGACATTGCCGCCCAGGCTGATGATGCCGCTCTCGATCCCGTATTTTTCAAAGATCTCTCCGACCCGGTCGCCGGTATAGCCCTTGGCGATGCCGCCCAGGTCGATCTCCATGCCCTTGATCCCGAAGGAGACGGAGGGCTCGGAGGCGTAGTCTGCCGGATCCACCGCGAACCTGGCGTTTATATCGGCGATCGCGGCCTCTGCCGTCGGGTCGGCCGCCGCAGTCTCCGCGGCCGTTGCGCCTGCGGCCGCCTGCTTTTCTTTACGGGCCGCCGCCTCGGCGAGGGCTTTCCGCCGGGCCTCCTCCGCTTTTTTCGCGGCTTCCTCCTCGGCTTTTTTCCTCTCTTCCTGAGCCTTCTCCACATCATCCCGGGTGATCAGGGTAACCGCGGAGGGATCCGCCAGTTTAAGGGCACTGTCAAGTTCCTTTTTTGCCGGAACCCGGTATTGCTGGGTCGGGAAGCCCCAGGCCTTCATGACTGGATAGATGGCGATGTCGAAGAGACCGCCGGTCTTGTCCGCGAGCTCCAGGGATCTGGCGATCAGCTTTTCCGTCACTTCGGAGGGTTTGCCGCCTCCGGCAGCATTGATCTTTGAGATCTCACTGGTCTCCTTGCCTGTGGAAAGAAGGTCGTCGAGCTCGTGGATCTCCTTCGCCGCGGCCCGGACCGCCTTCTCCGCCTTGTCCCCATAGGCCAGGAGGGTCATATAGGTGTCCATGGCAAAGACATTCATGGAGACCCCGCCGTCGTCGCGGACATAGGGTTCCTCCGGGATGTCGCCCGCATCCGCCGCGGCCGCCTCCTCCGAAGCAGCTTCCGCAGCGCCGGCTTCCTTCCCGGGAGCAGCCTCAGCGGCCTTCTCCTCCGGGGCCCCGGTATTTCCGAAAGCGGACTCGGTGGATCCCTGTGCCGCGCCGGCTGCCGCCTCTTCCTCCGCCGGGATCCCGCCCTGCGCGCCGCCGCCGGCGGATGTCCCGCAGGCCGCCAGACTGAGGATCAGAACGGCCGCCATCAGAAGCGCCGCTGGTCTTTGCAAAAAGGCGCGAGGACGAAGACCGTCCCCGCCGCCGGATATTTTATGATCGGACATAATTCCTCCTGCCTTGTCAGATGTGCGCGGATCCGGTGCCGGGGCCCTGCCCCGGAAACATCCCGCATCCGGCGCGCATGTTATTCATTTCATTTATTCCGGCCATGCCGCCCGCATGGGCGGCACCGCCTGATATCCAATGATAAGCTTTTTCCCCGATTCGTGTCAATTCCCATTCCACCCGGCGCGCAAATGCAGGCAAAGGCCCCGTGCTTCAGGCACTTCAGGCGGGTCCGCCCTGCCGCCTGCATCTCCCGGGGCAGGAAATGCCTGCCGGAAAATTTCCTAAGATCAGTCTTTAAGATACGCCTGTAAGATAAGCCTCCAAGAAAAGCCTGTAAGAATAGCCGCCAGAAACAGGTTCTGAAAAGCCTCTAAGAATAGTTTCTAAAAAAGACTGCAGAAAACAATTGTCAGAAAAACCGGCAGATTTCTAAAAAGGAATGTAGAAAAGGTTTGTCAGAAAAACCGGCAGAGTCCGATGCAGCTTCCCAGGATGAAAAAGACGAGGGCCCGGAAGGCCACATAGGCGATGTCCTTTTTGAACAGGACCGCCGCGGGATAGGCAATATTGCTGCGGGGGCAGATGCCCGTACAGGTCTCACAGGAGATGCATTCCCCGTTGCGGAATCCGTCCGGTTCGAGCTTGAGGCCGGCCGGGCACATTTTCTGACAGGCGGAGCAGCCCCGCAGGCAGTTCTCCGGGTCCCTGTGGAGGGGGGCAAAGGGCAGGATGGGCAGGACCGCGAAAAAGGCGCCCATGGGACAGAGAAACTGGCAGAAGAACCTGCTCTGCAGGCACATGCCGGTAATGACCGCCAGCAGGCTCAGGATCCCGATCAGGCTCCCGCTTTCAGGAAGCCGGAGGGCCGTGAGCCTGGAAAAGACATCCCAGGCGCTGGTCCCCTGCAGGACTCCTGCCGCCCCGAAGGCGGTCAGCACGATCACAAAGACCAGGTTGATGTACTTCAGTTTCTGAAAATACGGGAGATATTCCTGCGGAAGGGAGAACTGCCTGCTCCTTTTGAGGATTTTTTTCTGAAAAAGACCCGAGAGCCAGTAGCACAGGTCGCCCAGGGCTCCGAAGGAACACACATATCCACAGAAAAACCTGCCGAACAGGATCGTGAAGACGCCCAGACCGATCAGAACCGCCAGAAAGCTGGTCGGCTCGATCACTTCCCCGCTGCCGATCTGGCGGAAAATATATTTGATCCCGTTAAAGCCCGCCACAAAGGCCCCCGGCATGGTCAGGAAGAAAAAGAGCTGGACGGCTGCTCTCGCGATCGTCCTGTTCCTGTTCGCGAGCTGCCGGGCCTGCCTGGCTTTCAGCGGGCCGTCGCCGGCCCCCTGTATATACTCCTTAAACCATGAAACAAACATGCCTGTGTTTCCTCCCGTGTATTTTTCCTGACAGATATTCTGCCGCCCCTGGTCTCCCAGGTCCTCTGCCGCTTCCCGCAGGGACCGGCCCTTCTTTTTTATTTAATACAGCTCCGCTTGATGCGGCCGATACCGATGGTCCGGTTTGACGCGGATCATTTTGACGCGGCCCGAAGGGCTTCGGTCACGGCATTGATCAGGCCGGTGGAGCTGAAGGTCGCGCCGCTGACCGTGTCCACGGCCACGCCCTGTGTCGAAAGGATCTCGTCTATGACGGCCTGGGCCTGCGAAAAATATGCCGGATCCTCTCCGCCGGCCTCCAGCACATCGACCTTTGTCAGGTCGCCGCCCTCGATTGTCACGGCGACCCTGATCGGGCCCCCGAATCCATCCGCGCTTCCCTCAAAGCTGCCGTCTTTATAGGGAGATTCAGTTTCTTCGGGGGCCGCCTCGTCCGAAGCGCCCGTCGCCGCGATCTGTTTCTTGATCTCCCGGTTATAGGCCTCCACCTCCTCGATCGCGGCGGCATTTTCCGCTTCTTTTTCCGCTTTCAGAGACGCGCCGGTCTGATATTTTCCCAGCGCCGCCAAAAGCAGGATCATGCAGAAGGCCTTGGTAAGAAAATTTCCATATCTTTGAATCATTGGATCATGTTCTTCCTTTCCGGAATCATAGGGCCGCCCCGCGGCACAGGCACTGCAATGCGATCACAGGAGTTTGGACCGTCCCGCAGCACAGGCGCCGGACTCTTCTTATTGATAAGCCGGGTTTACCGCTGCCGCCAGCGCGTTTCCGACTGCCTCGATCACTGCCGCGGATGAATAAGTCGCTCCGCTGACCGCGTCCAGGCCGTCTCCGCTCTGCTTCTGCAGAACCTGATCGGGGATCCCCGCTGTGGACCTTCTGCCGTTGACGGCATACCTCATGTAGCTCTCATTCTCCGACGGATCATCCGACATGTCGTTGATCCTTTCCACGGATACGCTTGTGATCCCGCCTCCTTCGACGAGGACCACGGCTTTTACTTCATAATAGAAAAAGGGGTCATCCGGATTGTCCGTGCAGAGGGCCGAGGCAGTGTAAGTGCCGTCCAGGTATTTATTCTGTGCTTCTGCTTCCTGTCCAGGGTCCGCCGAGTCCTCTGTTCCGGGATCCGTCGGGTCTGTTGTCCCGGGGTCTGTCGGGTCTTCTGTTCCAGAATCCGTCGGGTCTGTTGTCCCGGGGTCTGTCGGATCTGTCGTCCCGAGGTCTGTCGGGTCTGTCGTCCCGGAATCTGTCGGGTCTGTCGTTCCAGGATTCGTCGGGTCTGTCGTCCCGGGATCCGTCGAGTCTGTCGTTCCGGGGTCTGTCGGATCTGTC
>DGUF01000256.1:6870-20675 GCA_002394525.1 Lachnospiraceae bacterium UBA4317
TCTGTCGTCCCGGGGTCCTCCGTTCCGGGATCTGTCGTCCCGGGGTCTGTCGGATCTGTCGTCCCGGGGCCCGTCGGATTTTCCGTTCCGGGATCTGTCGGTTCTGTCGTCCCGGGGTCCGCCGTTCCGGGATCTGTCGTCCCGGGGTCCGTCGGGTCTGTCGTTCCGGGATCTGTCGGGTCTGTCATCCCGGGGTCTGTCGGGTCTGCCGTCCCGGGATCTGTCGGGTCTGTCGTCCCGGGATCTGCAGGGTCAGTTGTTCCAGGGTCTGCAGGGTCTGTCGTCCCGGGGTCTGTCGGGTCTGTCGTCCCGGGGTCTGCCGGGTCTTCCGTTCCAGGATTGGAAGGTTCTTCCGTTCCGGGGTCTGTCGTTCCAGGGTCCGTAGGATTGGTCGTCCCGGGATCTTCGGTGCCCGATGTGCCGCCCTGGTCTGCCTCCGCGGCCGCCTCGGCCGCCTCCAGGGCCGACCGGATCCCTGAGATGAGGGCATTGAAGGAATAGGTGGCGGTGCTCACGGCGTCAATGCCGTCCGTCCCCTGGGCATCGAGGACCTGGGCGGGCACGCCCTTGTAAAAGACCCCCTTGCGGGTCCTGCCGTCTCTGGCAAATCCGAAGTATCTCTCATTGTCCTGCGGCTCCCAGGACCTGTCCTCCGTGCGCGCCGCGTCGATCGAGGCGATCGCGCCGTTTTCGATCACGACCGTGACGGCGATGGTATAGTCAAAGGTCGGTTCATTTGCATCATCCCTGCAGATGACCTCGCTCGTGTAGGTCCCGTCCTTCCATGTAACGGGATCCTTCTGGGTCTCCCCTCCCCGGGAAGGGTCGTCCCCGCTGCCCGGGGTCTGGCCGGGGTCCTTTTCTCCCGGATCGTCAGTCTGTCCTCCCGGTTTCTGGTCCGGGGTCTTGTCCGGGGTCTTGCCCGGTTTCTTTCCACCCCCGGTGTCCTGTCCGGGCCTGGTCTCTTCCTCCTCGTCCGCCTGTCCGGCCTTATTTCCGGCCGCCTGACGGAGGAGCTTTCTGGCCGCGTTGAGGATGGTCTGTGAGGACCAGGTCGCCCCGCTCACGGCATCGACGCCTTTCGTGGACTGACCGGCCAGGATCTGGGCCGGGATCCCCTCATATTTTTTATTTCCTTTGGTTCTGCCCTTCAGGGCATAGCCGAAGTAGGTCTTGTTGGTCTCCGGGTCCTCAGACCGGTCCTTGATGATCTTTGCCTGGACGGACCGGATCACGCCGCCTTTGATCTTCATCGTGACGCGGACCGTATAGTCAAACAGGGGGTGATCGGGATCATCGGTGCAGACGGCGTCCGCGGTGTAGGTCCCGTCCTTCAGGCCGTCGTCCAGGACCGGATCAGGCTCCTCTTCCGGCTTCTGGTCCTGCTGCTGTCCGCCCTGCGAAGGCTTGCTGCCGCCGGGCTTTTTGTTGTCCCCGGATGAGGGGGATTTGTCCTCTCCGGTGTCCGGATCCTCCACCTGCGTCTTGTCCTTGGCCGCCTTTGCGAAAAGCTGCCTGATCCCGCGGAGGATGGCATTGGAGGACCAGGTCGCCCCGGTCACGGCGTCGACATTTTTGGTCGACTGGGCGGCGAGGACCTGGGCGATCACGCTTTTGTACTGTTTTCCGTCGACGCTTCTTCCGGAGACCGCGTAACCGAGGTAGGTCGCGTTCATATCCGGGTTCTCCGACCGGTCCTTTGTCCGCTCCGCCTTGATCGACTGGACCTTCCCGTTCTTTACGACCATGGTCAGGCGGATCGTGTAGTCAAAGATCCTGCCGTCCGTGCAGTCCACCTCCACGGAATAGCTGCCGTCCCTGAAACCGTTGGAGAGGTCCGGCTCTTCGGTATCGTCTTCTCCCGGATCAGCCGGCTGCTACGGGTCCGTCCCGGTCCCGCCCCCAGTCTCTTCCTCCTCTTCCGGAACATCGTCCGCCGCGCTTCCGTCCACGGCGGCCTTCTGGAGGGCGCGCTTGACCGCGTTGATGATCCCGGTGGAGCTGTATGTGGCCCCGCTGACCGTGTCCACGTTGGGGCTGCCCGCGCTCAGGATCCTCTCGATCACTGCGGACGCCCTTTCAAAATAGGAGTCGCTCTCCCCGCTGTGGTCCAGCACGCGGATGTCCGCGATCTTTCCGTCCCTGATCGTCACCTCCACGGTGATATTTCCGCCGTAGCCTCTGGCTGTGCCCGTGTAGACTCCGTCCTTCCAGGCTGCGCTGTCGTCATAAGGCTCCGCCTGCGGGGCTTCCTGCGGGGCCCCTGCCTGGCCGGAGGCGGAGGGGGAGGGCGCGGCGTTCTGGACCGCCCTGCCGGTGAGGGCGTTCTGGATGGCGCCCAGGATGCCTTTGGAGCTGTATGTCGCTCCGGAGACCGCATCGACCTCCCAGGTCTGGGCCTGGAGGACGCGGTCGATCACCCCTTTTGCCTTGTTGAGAAATTCCGCTGTCTCTCCCGGGGCGCTCAGGACCTGGACGGCCGTGATCTTTTTGGCCGCCACGGTCACCTGGGCCGTGATCTCCCCGCCGTAACCCCTGGCAGACCCTGTGTAGACGCCGTCCTGGTAGGTCCTGCCGGAATCCTCGAGGGGGGCGGCTGCCGCCTCCGCCGGCTTCTTGGACGGATCTGGAAGGGCCGGCTTTTTCGACGCTTTGGCTTTGGCCTTGGTGTCCGCTTTTACCTGCGCCGCCTCTGCTGCCGGCGGGCTGATCCTCTCCGGGATCTCCTTCAGGTCCGGAACCGTGGATGGGAGCGAGGTCCACACCAGCAGGATCACTAAAAGCGCGGGCCAGAAATTGGTCAGCATCTGGATCGGTTTGGGAGTATTCGTGACTCTGTTCAGTTCCATATCTTTTCCCCGGAAAAATGAAGATCAAGGTGTCAGGATCAAAAGGGGCATGCGGCCTCTGGTCCCGGTGTCATAGCATGACATTTGCTGCCGACCGCAGACCGGCCGGCAGCAAATGATACGTTTGAAGTAAAAAGCGGATTGTTATTTGACGATCACCTTGACTGTCTTTGTGATGGTCCTGGCGTTGTAGTTGGTGTTTGCCGCCGCGGTGATCTTGACCTTGATGGTATAGGTTCCCTTAGGGGTTCCTTTTTTGACTGTGATCCTGCCGTTGGTCTTGTTGACGGTCAGGTATTTGCTGCCTGCGCTCCTGGCATAGCTGAGCTTTCCTTTGCCGGATGCCTTGGCGCCGATGGCAAATGTCTGGGCCTTGGCCTTCACTGCCTTGACCGTAAAGGTCTTAGAGGAGACGGAGGCGGTGACTGTCTGGGCTTTCTTTTTGATCACAAGCCTGGCAACCTTGCTGACCGCGGCCTTGTAATTGGTATCCGCGGCGACCTGGGCCTTTACATAGTAGGTTCCGGCATTGACATGGGCTGTGACCTTCTTTGTGCACTTGGCATCCTTGTAGTAAGTGTAGGTCACTTTGCCTTTGGAGCCCTTGACGGTGGCTGCGCCGATATTGATGGCCTTGCCTGTGTAGGTGTCCGTCTTTGCCTTGAGGGTCACGGTGGACGCGGCCTTGCCGATGACGAGCTTTACGGCCTTGCTTGTCGCCGCCTTGTAGTTCTGGTCCGCAGCGACCTGGGCCTTTACGTAATAGGTTCCGGCATTGACGTGGGCCGTGACCTTCTTTGTGCACCCGGCATCACTGTAGTAGGTGTAGGTCACCTTTCCTGTCGATCCCTTGACTGTGGCCGCGTCGATGTTGACGGCCTTGCCCGTGTAGGTGGCAGTCTTTGCCTTCAGGGTCACGCTGGAAGCCGCCTTGTTGATCGTCAGCTTCGCGGTATTGGAGGCAAGGAGATCTGCCGCCACTGCCCTGACATAGTAGGTTCCGGGGGCGGTGGGGGCTCCGGCCAGAGCCTGCGTGCAGGCTTCATCACTGTAATAGGTGTAGACGATATCGCCATCGATCCAGTTCTCCACAGCCGGATCAATGCTGATGGCTTCTCCCGTGTAGACGGCGGTCTTGTCCTCAAGCCGGACGCCGACGTCCACCTGAGCGGTCAGAGGCGCATAGCCCTCCGCGTAGACCGTGACGGTATATACGGCCGGTTTGAGGTGTCCGTTCTCAAAGAAGGACGCGTAGCGGCTGACATCCGCCTGGTTGGAGGCTGTGCTGGTGCCGTTGTTGAGAGCGACCTGGACCTTGTTGTAGTGGGGTCCGCTCACGGCTGCCTCTCCGTACAGGTCGATCCAGTGGACCGTGCCAACGGTCGTCGTGCCGTCGCTGACAGTGGCAGCGTATACATTGCTCCAGTACTCGCTCCAGGTATAGCCTTCCACAGAATCATTGGGAACGAGGTCGAACTCGACGATGCCGTATCTGCTGGCTGCAAGCGATGCGCCGCCGATCTGCACGGGAACTTCCTGTGCTGCGGGGGCGGACATGGGATTGGTCTTGAGCGGGACTGCGAGGACCGCCTCCTGCTCAGCGGTCAGTTCTTTGCCCGCTGCCCTCAGGACGCTGGCTTCGACATAGGCCGCCGCGTCGACTGTCTGCATCTCGCGGCCGAGCACCAGACCGGTGATCGCCTTCTCGCCGTCCGCATCCGTTCCATATGTGACAAGGGAGGGGATGTCCTTGGCGTGATGACCGGAGAATCTGGTCGCGCTGGAGACGGCATCATAGGCGCTGTCCGTATCCGTGCTGACTCCGAGACCTGCGTAGACCTCCTTGTAGTTTGTCGCCGTTCCCGTTCCGGGCACATAGCCGTAAAGGGTCCCGGTCAGAGGCGTCACGCCTTCCAGGAGCACATAAGAGTAACCGGTCTCTCCGATCGCAGCGAGGTCCGCGCCCGTATAGGTGTAGGTCGTTTTGCCGGCGCGGGAGGAGACCGTAAACTGATAGGTGGTATTTTCAATATCCCCTGTGGTCTCCGTGTAGTAATAGTTTGTTCCGCCGATGTTCACGGGCGCCATCTCTTCCCAGGCCGCCCGGACGACGACATCCGCGTAATTGTCAGAAGAGATCTGGATATTGTAGGCGGTCCCGCTGACAGCCGCAGCCGTTTCCGGGATCGTCACAAGGCCATTGACGATCTCCGCGTTTTCCGCGATGACGACCGGTGTCTGCCCTCTTCCGACAACACTGGAGACTTTCGCCCTGGCATTCACGGCATCCGCCGGGATCCCGGTCACTTCGACGCTGCCCGCGCCCGTGAATCTGGCTCCGACTCCGCTCAGGGGCTGCTTGACCGTGAGCTCCACAGGATAGTGGTAGACGCCGCCGTCCTGCAGGTAATAGGTGATGCCGGTGATAGTCCTGCCGGCAAGTCCCGCCCCGTCGAGGTCGGTCCAGTTCCAGCCCAGGGAGACCTTTCTCCAGATATTCTCGACATGACGAAGGACATAGCCTGTGCCGTCCGAGGTGGTCAGGACCACGCCCGTGACCATGGAGTCGCCGATCTCATTGGCCTCCACATTCAGTTCCAGATTGGTGTGGTGGCCGGTGTAGACCATTTCCGCGCTGACAAGAGAAGCCTCCGCGGCGCCGTTCTGCACGGCGGAGAAGGTGAAGTCTCCGTCCGCGACGGACAGAGTCTTGTAGTTGGCGGGCTCTCCGTTCATCACATAGTAGGCGTAGTCGCCGCTCGCGAACAGGAGGTCTTTTCCGGACACTTCCTTGTCGCCGGTCGTACTCTTGCCTGTCGCCACCGTGATCGTCGCCGTATCGGCATCCGTGACGACTGTCAGTCCCTCGAGGACGCTCAGGTCCTCCACGTAGACCGGATAGGTGACGCCCAGGATCTGCGCGCCGGAGATCGGGTCAGCCGCCGCATAGCCCGCGTGATAGGAGCCGCCGGCCATGGTCTGATTGTAGGTCTTGACCGTCGCGGTGGAGACGGCGTCGACAGCGCCGATGCCCTCCGCGGCAAAGAATTTGGCATAGGGGATGTTCATGAGCACATAGGCTCCTTCCGTGACGGCTTCCGCGCCGCCATCCTCTGCCGCTTCCCCGCCGGCAAAGGCCGGATCCTCAGCGGGCACGACAGATTCCTCTGCCGCGGGCTCACTGACGGGCTGGGTCTCTTCAAAGAAGCTGTCACCTGCTTCGGGGGATCCCGCGGGCTCCTCAGCCGTCATGGCTGCCTCTTCCGCCGCGGTCTCTCCGGCGGGCACGGCCTCTTCAAAGAAGGCGCCGCCTGCCTCTGTCTGCGCTGCGTCCTGCTGCGTGTTTTCCTCCGTCGCGGTCTCCATTTCAGAGAAGGCGGGGACTTCCGCCTCTGCAGACTCCTCATAGGAGACTGCTTCCGCCTCTGCCTGCTCCTCTTCCGCGCCGGGTACAGCCTCTTCCGCAGGGGCTGCAGCCTCAGCAGCTGCGGCCTCTTCGGAGAATCCCGCGGGATCCGCCTCCGCCGCGCTATCAGCCCCGAATTCCTGTGCCGCATCCACAGTCTCTGCCTGTGCCGCGGCCGCCTCCTCCGGAGCTGCCTCTTCCTCTGTCACCTGGCTCTGTGCTTCCACCGCTTCTTCATAGGTGTCTCCGGCTCCTTCCGCCGCATAGACCGCGGCGGTGGGCGCGCTCAGCACCATGGAAGCTGTCAGAAACAGAGATAACAGCTTTGCCTGTCGTTTCTTCATTGTTCCTCCTTCAAAAAAAATCGCGCCGGCATCCACCCCGTCGCCCGGTATCGGCCGGAAACAGGGCGGATCGTGCGTGTCAGCAGCCTTCTCAGTGAGTTTTGGTCTACTAACCGAGTTAGTTGCATTTTACTAGAGCCTCTCCTTCCTTGTCAATCGGAAAACTCTGATTCTGACATTTTTTTGCTCTGCATTCCATAGATAAAACAGAATGGCATATCTCTTTTATTGGAAGATATATCCCTTTTATTAAAAGGTTTTCGGAATTTTCAGAAAGCTTTCAAAGCGGTATTTATCCATTTAAAATGGGTTTTCTATTCTATTTTTGCCTCGAACATATTTTTGTGAGCAAAGCACATTTCGCGGGCCGTGCCATAAAAAAAACTGCTCTGCAGAAGGTGCAGAGCAGTCTGAAAACTGTTTTTTCAAAGAGTCATTCTGTTTTAAAGAGGTCATTCCGTTTCAAATCATTCCGTTTTGAAGGGCCCTGAGGGCTGAGCGGATCTTTATTCCTCTTTTATTCCTCTACCACGCGGACAGACTCCATGACCTGGTCCTCGTAGGGTCGGTCGCCGTTCCAGCGGTTGGTAGGGGTCGCCGCGATGCGGTCCACGACGTCCATGCCGCTGACGACATGGCCGAAGGCGGCATACTGGCCGTCCAGATAGTTGGCATCCGCGTGCATAATGAAAAACTGGCTGCCGGCGCTGTCGGGATCCATGGCCCTGGCCATGCTGATGACGCCGCGCTTGTGGCTGATCGGGTTGTTGACGCCGTTCTGGCGGAACTCGCCCTTGATGGTCCAGCCGGGGCCGCCCATGCCGGTCCCCGTCGGGTCGCCGCCCTGGATCATGAAGCCCGGAATGACCCTGTGAAAGATCGTCCCGTCATAAAACTTGTCGTTAACCAGTTTCAGGAAGTTTTCTACTGTGATCGGAGCCGCTTTTTCATCGAGCTCAACATCGATGACGCCTCCGTCTTTCATGGTGATCCTGATCATCCTGTCTCCTCCTTTTTTATGCTCTCCCCAAAAAAACAGAGCTGTCTGCCGTAATACTCTCGTTTCCAGTCAGTAAACAGTGTGTCCCGGGACCGATAAACACCGTTTTCCAAAAACCGTCAAACATTGCTTACCATAAAAACGGTGATCAACGCAAAACTGTACAGCGGTATCTGCTGATACCGCCATACAGTTCCCGTCTTCTTTCGTCAGGCCTGCTTCCGGCTGTAGGCACGATAAAACTCGCCTATTTTATCATAGGTCTCATCATCGATGTCGTGTTCGATCTTGCATGCCTCGGCCGCCGCCTTCTTTTCGTCAATGCCGATGGCCACGAGGACCTTGGTCAGCAGCTTATGCCTGGAATAGATCCGTTCCGCGATGTCCCTGCCCTCTTCGGTCAGCGTGATCAGTCCGTTGACATCCATGCGGATGTAACCGTTCTCGCGCAGCTTCTTCATGGCGATGCTGATACTGGGCTTGGAGAAGTTCATCTCATTGACGATATCGATCGAGCGTACCTGTCCGTTGCGTTCGTGCAGGATCAGTATTGTTTCCAGATAATCCTCAGCGGATTCATGAAGTTCCAAAGCAATATCTCCTTTCGGACTGTCCGTATCAAATTAATAAGAATATTCAAATACAAGTCCGCCGTATGCAGGAAGGTCAAATTCAATGTACTGGTCGCGGTAGTCACAGAGGCCCTTCTTTGCGCGGATCTTCGCGGGCACAGGTGTGTCGCCGAAGCCGCCGAACTGTTTTTCGGTGCTGTTGAGGATCAGCTTGTACTGCTTGTTGACCGGCACGCCCATGCGGAATTTTTCATATTTGACCGGTGTCATGTTGAGGACAAAGACCAGGCCCTTGCGGCTGGAGGGGCACTTGCGCAGGAAGGTGTAGATGCTGCGGTCCGCGTCATTGGCGTTGATCCACTCAAAGCCGCCCCAGTCATTGTCGATCTCATAGAGGCACTTGTAG
Source organism: Lachnospiraceae bacterium UBA4317 (assembly GCA_002394525.1). The sequence goes on from DGUF01000256.1 coordinate 15,448, forward strand.
CTTCTGTACATCTCAAGGAGCTTGCCGACATAGTTTTTCATGCCGCTGTTCTGCTCGTCGGAGAGCAGGAACCAGTCGAGCTCGCGGGCCTCGCTCCACTCGCGTTCCTGGCCGAACTCCTGACCCATGAAGAGGAGCTTCTTGCCGCAGTGGCCCATCATGAAGGTGTAACCCAGGCGCAGGTTGGAGTACTTGTCCACCCTGTATCCGGGCATCTTTTCCACCATGGAGCACTTGAGGTGGACGACCTCGTCGTGGGACAGGGGCAGGATATAGTTTTCGGCGCTGTTGTAGCTCATGGCGAAGGTCATGCCGTTGTGGTCGCCCTTGCGCATGACGGGATCCAGCTTCATATATTCGCAGAAGTCATGCATCCAGCCCATGTTCCACTTGAAGTCGAAGCCCAGGCCGTCGTCCTCGGGCTTGGCCGTGATCCTGGGCCAGGCGGTGGACTCCTCGGCGATCGTCAAAAAGCCGGGCTCCGCGCCGTGGACGACGGAGTTGAGGTGCTTGAAGAACTCGATGGCCTCGAGGTTCTCGTTGCCGCCGTACTTGTTGGCGACCCACTGGCCGTCCTTTTTGCCGTAGTCCAGATAGAGCATGGAGGCGACGGCGTCGACGCGGATGCCGTCGATGTGGAATTCCCTGATCCAGTAGAAAATATTGGCGATCAGGAAATTGCTGACCTCGTGCTTGCCGAGGTTAAAGATGCGGGTGCCCCAGTCGGGATGCTCGCCGCGGCGGGGGTCCGGATCTTCAAAGATGCACTGGCCGTCGAACTTCGCGAGACCGTGGGCGTCCGGGCAGAAGTGGGCGGGGACCCAGTCCAGAATGATGCCGATCCCGGCCGTGTGCAGCTTGTTGATCATATACATGAAGTCCTCCGGGGACCCGTAGCGGGAGGTCGGGGCGTAGTAGCCCGTGACCTGGTAGCCCCAGGAGCCGTCGAAGGGATGCTCGGAGATGCCCATGAGCTCGATATGGGTGTACCTGAGCTCCTTGAGGTATTCCACGATGCGGTCCGCGAATTCCCTGTAGGTATAGAAGCCGTCCCCGCCGTCCGGGTGCTTCATCCAGGAGCCGATGTGGCACTCGTAGATGGCCAGGGGCTGCTGGTTGGGGTTCTTTTTGCCCCTCTTGTTCATCCAGCGGCCGTCGGTCCAGTGGAAGCCGGAGATATCCGCTGTTTTGGAGGCCGTCCCGGGGCGCAGCTCCGCCGCGTTGGCAAAGGGATCCGCCTTGTAGATATTGGTTCCATCGGCTGCCGTGATGCAATATTTATACAGCTCCCCGGCCTTGATCCCCGGAATGAAAAGAGTCCAGATCCCGCCGTCATTGAGCTTCTTCATGGGATACTTGTCTTCATTCCAGTCATTGAAGGTGCCGATCACATGGACAGCCTTTGCGTTGGGTGCCCAGACGGCGAAGAAAAAGCCCTTTTCGCCATTTTCCTCGGAGGGGTGTGCCCCCAGCTTTTTATAGATGTCGTAGTGTGTTCCGTTTCCGAACAGATACGCATCAGTCTCCGAGACAAAGACCCTGTTTTCTTTTACAGCCATAAGTACCCCTTTCCTGCTACTTATTGAATTGGTTTCTATATCAGATTCTTATTTCAAGCCTTTCTTTACGTCCGCGGGATTCCAGGACCGGGTGTCATCCGTGCTCCCGCTGTCCTGCGCCGGATCCGCGGCTCCCGCGGAGTCCGTCCGGTCCGCGACGCCGTCGCCGTAGAGCTCCCGCTTGACCGCGTCCGATCTCTCGAGAACGCGTCTGCGGGCCTCCGCCAGCCGCTGCTGCTCGCTGTCGCGCCGGATCTTTTCCCATTCCGACATGATCTGTTCGAGGTCGAGCTGGCCCTCTACCTGGGTCTCCTCCTGCGGCTCCTCCTCCATGACCATGGTCAGCTGGCCGCTTGTCTCCTGGGCCAGGACCTTGTCATAATCGCCGATCTCCCGCATGCCGCGGGCGATCGTCTCCTGCATGCCGGCATCCCGCAGGAGCTCGTCCGTATACTGCTCGGGACTGCCCGCGGACATGGTCCTGTCCGGCTCCGGATCCGCGTAGAGGTCGGCCGCCCCGGTGTCTTCCCCGGTGTCCTCCGGTGCCGTTGTGTCCGCCCCGGTCCCGGTGTCCGCAGCCGCGGTTCCGTCATCTGTCTGTCCGGCCTCGTCAGTATCCTCCGCCGCGCCGGTTTCGTCATCCTCCCCGGTCTCGTCAGCGGAATCGTCCGCTGCCTCAGAAGCCTCCGCCGCAGAAGCGGCGGCATCAGAGCTGTCGCCTGTCTCCCCGGCCGCGTCCTCCGGTTCCGGAGTAGGCGGAGCGATCGTTCCGCCGCTCAGGAGGATCTCCAGGCGGTCTTCCTGCTGAGGGGTCAGGGGCGTGATCGATTTTTTGAGCTCAAGGGCCCGGATCACGAACCGCCCGTCGCCGAAATAGGCCACGATCTCATCGCACAGGCGCACGCAGCTCTGCTCGTCGCCGGCCTTCAGGTAGAGGCCCGCCAGTTCATAGGCCCACTTCTCCCTGAAATCATGCCGGAGGAACTCCTCCAGCACAGCGATCTGCTCCAGGACATTGACGTCCTGCTTCTTGTACAGCTTGTACTGGAGCAGAAAGCGGTCCGAATCCCGGGGAGCCACATTGATAAAGGCATTGTAGAGCTGAAGGGCGTGTATGTAGTTGTTGAGCTTGAGCTCCAGCTCGCACAGGGAATAGATGATCTTTGAAGAGGCCGGCTTTCTCTCATAGGCGATCTCAAGCAGGTCCCGGCTGTCCTGGTACCGCTTGTTGATCTTGTAGAGGTCACTGATCTTGCACAGAAGAAAGGTGCCCCTGACCCTGGTCCAGTCGATCGTATCGGCAATCTCCGCTGCTTCCTGAAAACGCCGCTCGCCGATCAGTCTGTTGATCTCATCTACACTCACTCCAAATTCATATTTATCCACTGCTTCAAACCCCGTATCTGATCCCGCGCCTGTACGATCGGGAGAAAAAAATCCATTCGGCCTGCCGGTCCCGGACCGGAAGACATACGTCCCTCAGAGACCTTTTCATACTGAATTTAAGTTTAGCACAGGCCCATATTGATGTCAAAATGTTGAAGGGTATAGGATATTCATTCTATTCATTTTGACAGGAGTCTGGACAGGGCCGCGAACTCCTCCAGGGAGAGCTTTTCCCCCCTGACATCCGCCGGCAGTCCCATGGCGGCGAGGGCCTCCTCGACCTCGGCCCGGGTCAGGGTCCTGCCCCCATAGCGGAAGCCGTGGGAGAGGCCGTTGGCCAGGGTCTTGCGCCGCTGGTTGAAGGAAGCGCGGATCAGGGCGAACAGGAAGCCCTCCTCCGCCTCGACCGGCGGCTGCTCATAGGCCTGCAGGTGAAGGACGGAGCTCTCGACGGCCGGGCGGGGCAGAAAGCAGGACGGCGGCACCTTCAGGACCACCTGCGGGTCCGAGAAGTACTGGACCGCCAGGGACAGGGCCCCGTATTCCTTGCTCCCGGCCTCCGCGCAGATCCGGTCCGCGACCTCCTTCTGGACCATGACGGTGATGCTCTCAAAGCATCCCTTCTCCTCCAGCAGGTAGAGCAGGATCGGGGTCGTCACATAATAGGGGAGGTTCGCGACCACCTTGAGCGGCCTGCCTTCGTTGTATTCCTCCGCAAGCTCCTCCAGGTCCGTCCGCAGGATGTCCTGCCAGATCACATCCACATTGTCATAGCCCGCCAGGGTCTGGTCCAGGACCGGGCGCAGGTTCGTGTCGATCTCCACGCAGACGACATGCCCCGCCGCCTCGGAGAGGTACTGGGTCATGGTCCCGATTCCCGGGCCGATCTCCAGGACACAGTCGTCCTCCGTGATGCCGGCCGCATCGATGATCCCTGTCACGATCCCTCTGTCGGTCAGGAAGTTCTGGCCGTATTTTTTGCGCGCGTGGATCCCGAACTGTGCCAGAACGGCGCGTGTCACGCCCGGGGATGTGAGTTTGGGTGCCTGCCCGGGCATCCCGCCAAATAATATATCTCTATCCAATCTGCTGTCCTTTCCTGTCAAAAAAATTCCTGATTCGTATCTTCTGTGTTCAGTATTTTCTGTATTCTGTATTTTCCGTGTTCAGTATTTTCCGTATGCCCGGTGTTTCCGTCCTGTCCGGACAGAGGCTCCCGCTCTGATCATCGATCTTCTTCGACGCCTCAGCGCAGCCTGTAAGGGCATGGCTTGTATCCGCCCCTTCTTTTTTTCTATTTCAGCGCAACCGGTAGAGACGCTCCGCGTTCTCCTCCGTGCGGGCGATGACTTCTTCCGCGCTGATCCCCCGCAGCTGCGCGATGGCCTCCGCGACATAGGGCAGGTTAAGGGAGCTGTTGCGTTTTCCGCGGAAGGGCACGGGGGCCAGGTAGGGGCTGTCGGTCTCCAGGACGATGTTTTCCAGCGGAATGCCTGCCGCCACCTCCTTGAGCTTGCGGGCGTTTTTGAAGGTCACGACGCCGCCGATCCCGATGAAAAAGCCCATTTTGACAAATTCCCGCGCCAGCTCCAGGCTGTAGGAGTAACAGTGGACCACGCCGCCGATCTCCTGCGCGCGGTGGTCCTGCATCAGCTGCATGGTGTCCTGCGCCGCCTCGCGGGAGTGGATGACGACCGGCAGGTCCGCTTCGCGGGCCATCTCCAGCTGGGCCTCGAACCAGTGCTTCTGGATCTTTCGGTCCGGCGTGTCCCAGTAGTAGTCCATCCCGATCTCACCGACCGCGACCACTCGCGGGTCGTCGAGCTTGTCCCTGATCCCGGCCAGCAGCTTGTCCGTGAGGGAGGCGCTGTCCGAGGGGTGGATCCCCAGGGCGCAGTACATAAAGGGATACCGGTGCGCCAGGTCCAGGCACTCGTCGATGCTGTCCAGGTCCGAGGCGATGTTCACCACCCGTCCGATCCCCCTGTCCTTCAGCCGGGCCAGGATCTCCTCCCGGTCCTCCCGGAAGGCTTCGTCGTTATAGTGTGCGTGTGTCTCAAAAATCATGCTCATATGTCGGTTTCTTCCGCTTCTTTCTATATATGTTATAACTATTCAGCAGCCTCCATATTGCAGGTGCTTTGCGCCTGCAATGGCGGGGTACTGCGCACATACTATATGTTTTCGAAATGTTGTACTCGAAATTCCCGGTGTTGAGGCTGTATGAACCCTCCGATATTATCTTCCGCCGGGACGATTCGCCTCATTATAGCATAGTTCCCG
>DGUF01000192.1:0-7239 GCA_002394525.1 Lachnospiraceae bacterium UBA4317
CCTCCTCGCGGGCCTGGCGGGCCTTTTCCTGCTCCTGAGCGCGGGCCTTTTTCTCCGCCTGAGCAGAATCAGCCTTTTTCTTTACATCCTTTACGGGGCCAGGGCCTGCCGAAGGTTTTGCGGCCTGGCGCAGGACCGGCGTCTCCGGCTCTCCGGCATCCGCATAGTATTTTGCCGCCCGGTCCAGATGCTCGCGCATCCGCCTCTTATCCTCCTGCTCTTCCCTGTCATGGCTTAGCGACTGAAGATAGCGGTAGACCTTTTCCACAGGAGAAAGGGAGGCCAGATACTCCTCCCTGCTGATCCGTCTTCCCCCGGCCTTTCGGCCGGGCCTGTCCTTTTTCTCTTCAAAAGAAGCGGGCTCCTCGCCATGCGCGATCCGGACGATCGATTCAACGTCCACATCTTCACCCGGCTTTTCAAAATAAACCGGATCCTTTACTTCATTGGCCGGAGCAGGCTCCACCGGGCGGCGGATCCTGACTGGTGCCCCGCATTCGTGGCACTTTTTTTCATGATCCTCCAGCTTTGCCCCACACTTTCCACAATACATTTCTATATCCTCATTATCCTCATTCCATCGGGAAGGCAGATAGCCCTCCCGTTTTTTTTGTCCCGGTCACGGCAGGCCTGCCGTGACCGGTGACTTTTTATTATAATGAGATGTAATACAATTTTCAATCCTCAAGAGACGGAATCCTGCTATTTCTCTTTTCGTTTTTTTCACACTTCCACAGCATGCCGGAGCACGAAGTGCGCAGGCATCGCAAAAGAGAAATTCGTGAAGACGATTTCTCTTTTGCATCAGATGGAGGTTTGTGCCCCGTCACAAACCTCCGGAGTGAAAAATCCTGTATCGACAGGATTTTTCACTCTTCCGCATCCTCTGCGGCAGCGGCGGGATCCGTGCGCGGCAGCATCTTTTTCAGGTCCTCCGGCGTATAGGTATAGGACTTGCTGCAGAACTGGCAGGTGAGTTCGATCTCTTTCCCGTCCGAGATAATGTCCTCCAGTTCCTTCCTGCCCAGAAGGATGAGTCCCCGCTCGAACCGGTCCCTGCTGCAGTTGCAGAAAAAGCGAACATCCTCGGAGGATGTGATCTCCGGTTCAAAGCCCTCCAGGACCGTCCTGAGCAGGTGGTCCGGCGTATTTTCCTCCTCCAGGATTGAGGTGACGGAAGCGATCTTTTTAATATTTTTCTCCAGCTTTGTGATCACGGCATCATCCGCGAAGGGCATGAGCTGGACCACAAATCCGCCGGCGCGGCGGACCGTGTTGTCCCGGTTCATCAGGACCCCCAGTCCCACTGCGGAAGGGATCTGCTCGGACTGGGCGTAATAGGCCGTCAGGTCCTCCGCGATCTCTCCGGTCACGAGGGGGATCTGGCCGATATAGGGATCCTTGAGGTTCATATCCCGGATCACGGTGAGGGTCCCCTTGCCGATGGCGCCGCCTACATTCAGGTGCCCCTGGGCGTTGGGGGGCAGGATGACCGAAGGGTTCCTGACATAGCCCTTGACATTTCCGTGATTGTCCGACGTCACGACCAGACCCTGCAGGGGGCCGTCCCCGTCGATCTGGATCGTCAGCAGGTCCCTGGGGCCCTTGAGCATTTCCGCCATCATGAGGGCTCCGGACATGGACCTGCCCAGGGCTGCCGTCGCGATGGGACTGGTGTTGTGGGCCTGGCGGGCCTGTTCGGTCAGGTCTCTGGATGTGACCGCAAAGGCCCTGATCTGCGCGTCCGCGGCGACGGCGCGCAGCATGTGATCTCTGTATTGCTGCATATAATTGTGTAATGTCTCCTTATCTAAATGTCCGCATATCAAGAGGCTTCAGACCAGTTCGCTGATGCCCGGCCGCCTGACTCGCTGACGGGCCAGGCCATGCTTAAAACTACGCGCTGCTCCGCACGTCCCGTGCTCACGCATCGCTTTTTTAAGCATACTTCTGTATTGTACTGGTGAGGATCGGTATGATCTGGGATTTGCGCGAGAGGATCCCCTCCTGGAGGGAGTGGGTCTGGTCCTCTTTGTCCGGGAAGGCTTCGAGGGCCCAGTCCGCTTTTTCTCCGGACCGGAAGACGATCGAGCCGTTGTCCAGGATGCTGGTGAAGACCATCAGGCACAGGTCCAGATTTTTCTTTTTGGTGAATTCATCCAGGACCTCCTGGATCTCGTCGTGCATGCCTTCGAGGGCCTTGAAGGTCGAGATGATGACCTGGGAGACCATGGTCTTGCAGTTCTCGATCTCGAAGTATTTGATATCCTGGTTGAGGAGCTCGGAGATGCTCTTGCCCTTGATATCAGCGCCGACGGAGAACATGTCGGCCGCGAACTCATCGATATCCAGGTCTGCTATGGCGGCCAGGATGTTGGCTGTCCTCTTGTCCTTTTCCGTCGTCGTCGGAGACTGGAATTTGAGGGTGTCGGACAGGATGGCGCCCAGCAGGAGGCCTGCGAGGTTGGGAGGGATCGGGATCTGGTTCTCGCGGAACATGGTCGCCACGATCGTGGCGGTGCTGCCGATGATCTCATTTCTGAAGGCCACGGGTCTCTTGGTGGAGAAGTCATTGATCCTGTGGTGGTCGATGACCTCCAGGACCTCTGCCTTGTCGATGGCTCTGACAGACTGGGAGAACTCGTTGTGGTCCACGAGGATGATCTTCTTGTTGCGGCTGTTCATGATGTGATAGCGGGAGGCGCAGCCCACGATCTTGTCGTTTTCATCCACGATGGGATAGGCGTGGTAGCGGGTCCGCATCATTTTGGCGCCGACATCCTCCGCCAGCTCGTTGGCGTAGAATTTGACGACCTTTGTCGCCATGATCTTGCTGATGGGCGGCGCGAAATAGGTGTATCGGGAGGTGTTCATGGTGCTGTGGCCGGACCGGATCACGGAGCAGCCGTGCTTTTTGGCAAGCTCGACCACCTCTTCACTGACACTGTTGACACGGACCAGGATCAGCATGCCGGCCCCCATCTCGATCAGGCGCTTCTGGGCATCGATGTCATCACCGGCGACGACGATCTTGTCCTGGACATCATGGATGGCCAGGTCCTCTTTGGTGATCGAAATGACAGAGACCCTGCCGCGGATATGGCGGTCCGGAGCCCGGTAGATGATGTCCCCGCTGATCGCTGTATTGATATTTTCAGGAGAAATATCCTCCAGGAGCTTCTCGGTACTGGCTGTGTCTCCCATGGCGACCAGCCCGATGTCATTCATGGTCAGCATGCCGACGACCCTGTCCTCCGCGTCCACGACGCCGCAGGTCTGCTTGCCCGCACTGTGCATCAGCTGGATGGCCTCGAAGATAGTCTTGTCCGGCATGATCGTCGTAGGCTCGTCGATCTCGATCTCGGACATCTTGACCCTGGCATCCTCCAGCAGCATGGGCTTTTCAAAGCCGAACCTGTCCAGCAGGTACTGGGTCTCTGTGCCCAGCTTGCCCAGTCTGCACGGGATGGCCTTCACGCCGTTGGCACGCTTGAAAAAGGCGTATCCGATCGCGGCAGCGATCGAATCGGTGTCGGGATGCTGATGCCCGGTAATATAGATCACATCCTGGTTCATTTTCTTCCTCCTGTTTTTATGATCAATAGAATGTTCCATCTCCCTGTCCGGGTGCCTCGGTTTCATCGAAGGAGGCGGGAGAGTCTCCTTCTGTTTCAGCTTCATCAAAGGTCCCGGAAGTGTTTCCGGTTTCTTCCGCTTCATTGAAGTTTTCTGAAGATTCTCCTTCCGTTTCAGCTTCATCCAAGGTTCCGGAAGTGTTTCCGGCATCTTCCGCTTCCTCCGGGCCGGCTTCGTCAAAGGGATTGAGGGAGGACCAGGGATGGTCCGTCCTGTCCAGATATTCCTCCAGACAGATCCCCGCGTCAAAGATCCTTCGCGCACGTTCCTTTCCGACATAGCGGTAGTGCCAGGGCTCAAAAATGATGCCCGTGATCTCGTTTTTATCCTTTGGATAGCGCAGAATGAAACCGTACTTCCAACAGTTTTCCATCAGCCACTGCTGGGTGAAGGTGTCCACCTGGCTCTCGTCCAGATTCATGTTTTCCGAGGAATAGATATCCGCGGCGAGTCCCAGCTCATGCTCGCTGGTCCCCGGGATCGCGACCGCAGTGGCCGCGAGGGCCTCGGCCTCCTCCCTGGTGCTCACGGAATAGATCCACCGCTCGATCTGCTCATCAAAGAGCATGACCTGCTTGTCGTGGGGCCTGTAGCCCGAGCATACGATGGGCGTCCCCCCGGCTTCCTCGCAATCGCGGAGCATTTCCATCAGGGGTTCGTAGGCGGTGGTCCCGATCATCTGGCCGTTGGGCAGTTCGACCGGTTCCACCTCGTAATCCTCGGGAAGCTGGTGCCACTTGTTGACGAGGATCAGAAGAGGGTCTTTTTCCAGTTCCCTCCTTCTCTCCTCTCTCACCTGCTCCCAGAGCCGCGTCTGTGCCCCGGGTTCCGGAGAAAACTCATCTCCCCTGCCGGCCTCCAGGATCTCCAGGTAGCTGCTGCGGACAGATTCCTCAGCCTGCTCCTTGAGGGCAAAAACTCCCTCCCTGGTCCTTGAAAAGAGCCCGCGGAAGGCATAGGCGATCTCGCTGTCCTGCTGTCCGGCCGGGTCCTGGCCGGGAATGGTCTGGGACCAGCCCCCGGCAGCCGCCGGTTCCATTCCGTCGTAATTCGCCTCCGAGTCCTCCAGGGTCTCCCCGGCGCCTGCGGTCTGAGTCCCGCTGTCCGCAGGACCTCCCTTTCCGCCGCTGATGCTCAGGAAGAGTACCAGGACCAGGAGTCCAGCAGCGACCCCGACAACAGCCGTCGCCGCGATCGTGTAGCCGACCTTCCTGACAAGAGATGCGAAAAAGGCCTTCCAGCCCCTGACGCACTTGTCCAGAAAGCCGGACACAAGCTTCATAAATTTCTTCCAGCAGTCCCTGAGTGTTTCCACAGTGGCCGCCGGCTTCTTTTTCCTGTCTTTCTCAGGCTCAGAGGCTGTAGAAGGAGCTGCTTCCGGTTTCTTTTCCTCAGGTTCAGCGGCCAGGGAAGGTGCTGCCTCAGACTTCTTTTCCTCAGATTCAGCGGCCGGGGAAGGTGCTGCCTCAGACTTCTTTTCCTCCGGCTCAGGAGCTGTGGAAGGAGCAGACGCAAACATCCGCCGCTTCTTTTTTCCCGGCTCTGAGGATGCGGGGGAAGCAGTTGCAGACGACCCTTCCGATGTCTTCTCACTGCCGGCAGGGGCCTTCACGACGTCTGTGTCTGTCTTCGCGCTGCCTGCAGAGGCCTTCGGGCTGTCTGACTTTGCGGAGGATCCGGAAGCTCTGCGTTTTTTCCGGCTTTTCTTCCTTTTTCCTGTTGAAGTCCTTTTTCTGGTCTTCGAGGTCTTCTGTTCAGGAGGATCCTTCCTTTTTTCAGAAGAAACTCCTTCCCCCTCCCCGGCCGGCCGGTCTGAATCTTTTATGATGTTTTCCTTACTGTCGGGGGCATTCTGCATCTTTTCGCTGTCTTCCCTTCATCTGGTAATTTTGCTCCTGTTCACACGGAAAAGAGGAATCTGAGTTTCTGTTCGCAGCCACCGGATTCGAGGTGATTCTCGCGCCAACGCGGGGCATTGCTGCGGAGGGCCTGAATCAGGATGCTTTTTTATTGAGAGAGGTACTCCTCCAGGCAGATGCCTCTGGAATAGATCTCCGCGGCTATGTCTTTGCCGACATACCTGTAGTGCCAGGGTTCGTAGATGATCCCTGTCAGGTCGCTTTTATCCACCGGATAGCGGAGGATAAAACCGTATTTCCAGCTGTTGGCCATGAGCCATTTCTGGGTCACGGTCTCCGCCTGTGACTCATCGAGATTCTGGTTTGTATAATCACAGAGATCAACTGCCAGCCCGACCTCGTGCTCACTGGTGCCCGGAACCGCGACGACCTTTCCGGCTTCCTTCTCTGCCTGAGCCCGGTCCATGCCCTCATCCATGTGCTTTTTTACCTGGGCCTCATAGAGGCCGATCTGCTTCTCATGGGTGCGGTAAGAGGAGCATACGACAGGGTTTCCGCCGTTTTTCGTGCAGTCCGTGAGCATCTCCATGAGGTCGTCGTAGCAGCGGCTGTCGACAGATTCCCCGTTGGGAAGGGAGGTCGTCTCGACGCTGTAGCCTTCGGGAAGGGGGTGCCAGGGATTGGCCAGGATGAGATTCCACTCCGTCTGCCGGCTGTAGCTGCGCTCCTGCGTCTCCTGCCCGTCTCCGGCCGCGGCGGTCTCCGTCTCCTGTCCGTTCTCTTTCTCTTCCGTATCCTGCGTTTCCTCCGGGGGAGCTTTCTGTCTGTCCGCCTCTTCAGCCTTGGCCGCCTGCCCGGTGGAATCCGTCTGAGATCCATCATCCCCGGGTTCTGAGGACTCTTCCTCCTGGTCCTGCGGCGGGACTGCACCGTCCCCTGTACCGTCTTGAGTCTCTTCCGTGTCCGCAGTGCCTGCGGCCACGGCGGGAGCCGGAGCCGCTGCCTCCTGGCCCTGATCCTCTTTTCCGGACCGGACCTTGACGACGACCGCCACGATCACAAGAACCAGCAGGACCAGGACGACAGCTGCCGCCGCCCCGATCCGGAAGTGCATCTGCCGGATCTGTTTCTCCCGCTCTTTTCTGAGCTGGTCGCGGCGCTGCCGCCTGCGCTCGGAATAATCGTCCTCCAGGCGGTCCGCCCTGCTCTGCCGGGAGAGGTCTCCCTCCGGCAGATCCTCCTCGAAAAAGAAGGCCCTCTCGGGGATCTTCCCGGAGCCGGCAGGATCACGCCTCGTTCTTTCGTCTTCCATGTATGGATCGTATGGATCCGCGGAATATCTCCCGGAGCCCCTTCCGGAGGTCCGGCTGCTGCCGTAGCCCGTCCCGGTCGTGCGCCCGCTGCCATAGCTGCCGTAGCTGTCATAGCCCGCGCCGGTGGTCCGGCCGCTGCCAGTGCCCGTCCCGGTCGTGCGCCCGCTGCCATAGCTGCCGTAGCCTGAGCCGGTTGCACGGCCGTTACCATTATAGTTTCTGTCCGTGGTTCTCCGGCTGGTGTAGCGGCCGTCGTCTGTCCCGGCGGTCCGGCCGCTGCCATAACTGCCATAACTGTCATAGCCAGCGCCGGTGGTCCGGCCGCTGCCAGTGTCCGTCCCGGTCGTACGCCCGCTGCCATAGCTGCCGTAGCCTGTCCCGGCATTCCGGCCGCTGCCATAGCTGCCGTAGCCTGTCCCGGCATTCCGGCC
>DGUF01000192.1:7350-9379 GCA_002394525.1 Lachnospiraceae bacterium UBA4317
CCATATCTGTCGTAGCCTGTCCCGGTGGTACGGTTTCTGCCGTAGCCTGTCCCAGTGGTCCGGCTGTTGTCATAACTGCCGTAGCCTGCGGAAGAGCGGGGGACCCGGGTCACGCGGCTCCGCCTCCCTCTGCCGGAAGATCCTGAGGGCACAAAAAGATCAGCAGAGATCTCCCTGCTGCCCGTCCGGTGGCTTCCAGTGTCCCAATCCTCTGCCGTAAGGCCGGGAGTCCTTCCCCCGGATCCGCTTCCCGCGCCGGTGTTTTCCCGGTAGTCTTCCCGGATCATCCAGTCCTCCGGATCATTTTCCATTCCGGATCCGCCGGAGGACCGGCGAAAGGCCGGCTGGGATCCTGCATAGCCGTTCACATCCACTTCCACGCGATGTCTCTCGCGATAGGGTCTTGCCTCCTCGCTCTCCTGATCTCCCCGGAGATCAAAAAGGTCTGTCCGCGTTCCCCCTGTGCGCCTGGATTCCACTCTGTTCAGTTGTCTGTTTCTGTTTTTATTTGAACCGGAAGCCATGGGGCACCTCTTTTATCAGCCGCGATTGGAACTGCGGCTTAAAATGAATTCAATCATCCGATCAATATGTCTTTTCCGTCCTGATCCTCCCAGGTCTTGTCGCTGATGATATATCGGGGACGGTGCTTTGTCTCCATATAGGTCTTGCCCACGTATTCCCCGATCACACCGATGCCCAGCAGCTGGATCCCTCCCAGAAAGCAGAGGATGCAGACCATGCTGGACCAGCCTGTGACGGCCACTCCCATGAAGTGGGCCGCGATCGACCAGATGACGCCGATAAAGCTGACCAGGGCGACCAGGCAGCCGAAGCCGGTGATCAGACGGATGGGTTTTGTGCTCATGCTGGTGATCCCATCCAGGGCGAGGGCCAGCATTTTGGACAGGGGGTAGTGGCTCTCCCCCGCTATGCGCTCATGTCTCTCATAATAGACGGACGTGGACTTGAAGCCGACCAGGGGGAACATCCCCCTCAGAAAGAGATTGACCTCCCGGTAGTTTTCAAAAGCCCGCAGGACTCTAGCGGAGACCAGGCGGTAGTCGGCGTGATTGTAGACGACCTCCGTCCCCATATCATTCATCAGCTTATAGAAGCCCTCGGCCGTCACACGCTTGAACCATGTGTCGGTGTCCCTGCGGGACCGGACGCCGTAGACGATCTCACAGCCTTCATGATACTGGCGCACCATTTCGTCCATGGCATTGATGTCATCCTGACCGTCGCAGTCGATGGAGATCGTGATGTCGCAGTGGTCTTTGGCCGTCATCAGGCCGGCCAGGACAGCATTCTGATGTCCCCTGTTGCGGCTCTGCGAGATCCCCCGGAAATGAACGTCGGATCCGGCCAGCTCCCGGATGATCTCCCAGGTCCTGTCCCTGGATCCGTCATTGACAAAGAGGATCCTGCTGTCATCGGACACCAGGCCGGCCTGGGCCAGCTGCCGGATCTTGTCCAGAAACATAGGCGCTGTGATCGGCAGGACCTCCTGCTCATTGTAACAGGGTATAACGATCCACAGGATCGGGAGTGCTTTTTCCATTTTCTGCTTTCTTCCTTCAGGTCGGGACTTGTTGGGCATAAGAAACGGATAATAACTTCAGCTCTGCGTCTGCAGGGACAGCGCATTTTATATTGTAACACAATTTGCCTGTCCTGTACTGCCGCAGCAAAATTTTAGTCGGACGCGCCGGCCAGGTAGTTTATAAATTGCTGTGCGGTACGTCCCGAGGCTCCTCCGCTTCTGAGTTCCCACTGGTTGGCCTTCTGCAGCAGTTCCTCCTCGGTCAGGGTGATCTGAGGATATTTTGCCGCAAGTTCCTTGACGATGTGCAGGTATTCCTTGTGGGAGGGCTTCATGTAGCCGATGGAGATTCCGAAGCGGGCCACGAGGGAAAGTTTCTCCTGCATGGTGTCTGACCTGTGGAGCTCGTCGTCGGACCGGTCGGACCTGTCGGACCAGGTCTCGCGGATCAGGTGGCGGCGGTTGGAGGTCGCGTAGATCAGG
>DGUF01000292.1:0-4050 GCA_002394525.1 Lachnospiraceae bacterium UBA4317
GACTCCTTCGTGAAACAACCCTGGGAACCGGAGGGGACTTCTGGCACTGCGGCCGGATTCGATGTATACTATACGAGAATGACCGGCTCACCTGCCGGCAGACAACAAACATCCTGCATCCAGGCATCAGAGGAGTTATACTCATGAAGGTCAAATGTTCCTATTGCGGCCAGTACTACGATGACAATATCCCGCAGTGCCCCAACTGCGGGTCGCCCAACGACCACCTGCACCGGACCTCCGACGCGGTCCCAAAGACCATCGAGGAACTCAAACAGTACTGCGAGGAAAACGGCTTCACACCTGAGCGCACCCGCTTCTTTATCGGAGAGGATTATAAAAAGCCCCGCGCCTTCGGCATTTACAAGGACGACGAGGGGGAGTTTGTAGTCTACAAAAACAAGGCTGACGGGTCCCGCGCCGTGCGCTACCGCGGCAAGGACGAGGCCTATGCGGTCAATGAGCTCTATGAGCGCCTGCAGAGCGAGATCCTCAACCAGAAAGCCCACTACGTCGAGCGCCAGAAGGAAAAGGCCGTGAAGACGGTCAGAAAAAAGCAGAACAGCGGCATTTTCCGCGCCGTGATCTACTGCGTCATCGCCGTGGTCGGCACCAATATCTTTTTGCACGCGGTGTCCAACAAGTTCAAAAACGGCTACTACCACTACAACGACACCTACTATTACAGCCTGGATGACAACTGGTATTATTTTGACACCGATCACAATGACTGGTATCCGGCCTCCGGCACTCCCGAAGACCTGACACAGAACGCGGACGAATTCTACAAGTCGGATTATTATGACGACAATTCCGGCACGACAGATTTCTCCAGGACCGATTTCTACTCCGACTGGGAGGAGGCCCACAGGAGCGACAATGATTCCGACAGCGATTCCGACTGGGATTCCTCCGATTGGGATTCCTCAGACACGGACTGGGATTCCGACTGGTGACCATCCCGGGTATCCCGCAGCCGGCGTCATGGATATGACGCGCCGGACATAAAAAATGCCTGACTGAATCTGACGCAGCTCCAACAGGTCGAATAACAGGCAGAAAAAACGGGCCCGCAAGAGGTTCGACTGCCGGACGGGGAAATCCAGCAGGCAGTATAACAGGCAAAAAAACACCGGGGAGCATGCGCCTGACAGCCTTCCTTTTGCTGTCAGATGTATGCTCCCCGATGTTTTTGTTTTCACTCTTACCGACAATGCCGGAGCGCGAAGTGCTCAGGCATCGCAAAAGAGAAATTCGTGAAGACGATTTCTCTTTTGCATCAGATGGAGGTTTGTGTTCCGTCACAAACCTCCGGAGTGAAAAAAACGCTATCGAGCGTTTTTTTCACTCTTCCGACAATGCCGGAGCACGAAGTGCGCAGGCATCGCAAAAGAGAAATTCGTGAAGACGATTTCTCTTTTGCATCAGATGGAGGTTTGTGCCCCGTCACAAACCTCCGGAGTGAAAAATCTTGTATCGACAAGATTTTTCACTCTTCGGCCATTTCCTCCGCTTCAGCCGCTTCCTCCTCTTTCCTGCGGCGCAGTGCCTGTTCCCCTGTCACGGCCAGGAAGGCAAAGAGGGTGCCCGCCAGGACTCCCCCGATGATATCCGATGGGAAGTGGACGTAGAGGTACATGCGGGAGAAGGCGATCAGGACTGCCAGGACCATGGCCGGGATCCCGATGCGCCGGTCATCCCACAGGAGGATCAGGGCGGAGCATATGCCGGCCATGGTATGGCCGGAGGGGAAGGAATAATCCTTCGGGATCCGGATCAGCATTTCGATATCATTCCTGATCCAGCAGGGGCGGGGCCTGGCGACCATGTTCTTGATCAGGACCAGGCCGATCACGAGGCAGAAGATCAGGCCGGCTGTCATCAGGATGCCGCATCTTCTCTTCGGCTTCCACAGAAGGAAGATGACTGCCAGGATGATCCATATGAGCCCCGCCTCACCCAGAAAGGTGATTTTGGGCATGAGCCAGTCCAGCCATCCGCAGCGCAGGTTGGCCTGGATCCAGTCCAGTATCTGAAAGTCCAGTCTCTGTATCGCTTCAAACATTTAGAATTTTCTCCTCTTCCGTCTGTTCCTTTTCCATCTGCCTGCGGAACATGCGCTCCGCGGTCTTACAGGACATAATATAGGAAACCAGGCCGATCAGCAAGAGGATCACGCCGACAACAGGGTAGACGATGACCAGGCGGTTGGTCGTCCCGTAGATCCTGAGGACGCCCTGGAAAATACAGCCGACCGTCAGGGTCGCGATGCCCGCGTTCCAGGTGTGGATGGACAGGGTGCCCGGCAGGCGGAAGAGGCTGCCGTCCTTCTGCCTTTTTGCGGACAGAGCCGCGGCCAGAAAGGGGACCGCTCCGAGGACCAGGGGGACCGCGAAGGCGTAGATCATGTAAAAGGAATAGACGCCGTGGCTGAAGACCTCATAGATGGCCCCAAAGAGGATGCAGAAGACCGAGGCCGCCAGGCACAGAAATGCAGTTTCCGTCAGCTTATCCGCGTAGCGCACTGCCTTTTCTTTATCCGATGTAAACAATATCACTCACCTCCCTCTCTGTATCCCGGAAGCCGGATGTGGGGTTGTTGATGACCTCTCCCTGAAAGACCATAGTCGAGGATCCGCCGCCGTCCAGGTTGTAGGCGGTCTTAACGCCGAGCTCCTGCATGAAGGTCGCGAGCTCATAGAGGGAGAGCCCCTCGCTCTCGTCCGACCGTCCGTCGGAGACGACAAAGACATAGTGAAGATCATCGATCATGCCGATCGCGGTCCGGGGGTTGCTGGCTTTTGCCTTGCCGACCTCCGTATCCAGAGAGATGGGGATCTCCCCGTCGACAAGCAGGCCGGGGCCGAAGGAAAAGGCCTGCCAGACGCCCTGGTCCACCAGTTCCTGCGCAGTCACGGTCGACGGGTCGACCACCTTCATGGTCCCGTCCCCGTAGATGCACAGAACATCATTGGTACCCGCCTCCTCGCGGTAGACGACACCGTTGCGGATGACATATCCCCTTTCCTGCACGCCGTAGTAGTCTCCGTTGATGGCCAGGACCGCATCGTGGGCCGCCGCGATCTCCGAAGTGCTCTGGGTCACGTTTTTGCCATAGGTGTCATTGGCGAAGGCCGTCTTGAGATATTCCGCGGAGGTCAGCTGCACGTCCGCGACATGGATCGTCGTGTCATTGGTCGTGTATTCGGTGTAGGTGATCTTGATATTTTCGTCCTGGTATTCCTTTGAGCTTCCGGTGTTGTCCGTCGTCACCTCTGCCACGGAGGCCGCCGCCTCCTCTTCGTCAAAATTGCGGATGGTCGTCGTTGTCGCAGAGGAGCTGTTGCCGCCACCACCGGAACCGCCGGGGCCGTGCCCGCCGCCGGAGCCGCTGCCCGGTTTTTTCCTGTGCTTTCCAGACTTGGAACCACCCGATTTTGAGCTGTTCGATTCTGAACTCTCCGAGTCCGAACCCTCTGACCCGCTCTCGGTTGCGGCCTGTCCGCCGTCAGAGGATTTCGTGGCTCCTGAGGCCGCGTCGGCGGAATCCTGCGAGTTTTCAGACGATCCGGCCTTTTTCTCTGAACTGTCCCCGGTATTTTCCGATGACTCTGCCTTTTTCTCCGAACTGTCCCCGGTATTTTCCGATGGCTCTTCCTTTTTCTCTGAAGCGTTCTCTGCGGCATCTGAGGATCCTGCTGTATCCTCTGTCAGGTCCTCAGCGTCCTCATTTGTCCCTGTCTCGATCTTTGCCTGTCCCTGGGCCGCAGGCTGGATCACGGAGAGATTCATCTCCGTTGCGTCCGTCTGGTAGGCACTGGAAAAAACAAAGGTGTCCAGAGAGATAAAGGCCGTGAAGGCCACCAGGCAGGCCGTAAAGACCGCCGTCCATTTGTGCTTTTTCATAGTGCTCTGTCACCTCCTTCGGTCATTCTTATCAAAAACGATCCCGTTGTGCGGAAAGCCCCGCGGGAGCCGGGCCGTTTATTGACCCTTTCAGACCATGCCGCTCGTCAGAGCGGCAACGCAATGCGATCACAGGTGCCTGGG
>DGUF01000292.1:4112-10732 GCA_002394525.1 Lachnospiraceae bacterium UBA4317
GGGCCCGCGGCACAGGCACCGGAGAGAAAAAACGCTATCGAGCGTTTTTTCTCTCTTGTTTCTGACCAAAAGCTTAGCATCCGTAATTGAGAATAACCTTAGAGGATGACGGTTTTATCGATCAGGAAAAATATCAGCGCATGAAAAGTCCCCGGCCGCAGGAGATCTTTCTTTCCTGTGGCCGGGGATTCAAATGCCGGGGCTAAGGCCTTTGTCTTTATTCTACATACTGAATATCGATAGACGGCATGGACACCTGCTTTCCCAGCAAGGTAGTAGATGTCGATGTCCCGTCCAGGATTCCAAAAACCGTAACATAGTCTCCCTGCAGGATTCTGCTCTGTCCCTCCTTGTAGACGATCGTGCACGCCCATTTGTCTCCGTTCCCGTCAGTAATAAAAACGGAAGTATAGAGCCCGAATGCGCCCTCGATGGTCTGGTCTACTGTTCCGGCGAGAACAGCATATCTGTTCTTATAGCTGTCCGGATTACGAAGTATATCTTCATAAGGGTAGTATTGGCACAATGACTTGAATTCATCCTCGCTGATATTATTCTTCCCCCGGGAATTGGCGACCGCCTCTGTCAGAGTAAGAAACCCGGCCATCGATTCGTCCGTCGTTTCCTTCTGATAAGCTCTGGCATTCTCGCCATATGCAAATACCTGGCAGTTAAGAATATGTGTCCAATCCATATTGAATGGACCATCTGTCGTTTCACCGACCGTGCCGAAAATCCCAAGCAGGTCTCCCTCCTTGAAATAATCCCTGTAATCGTAAACCGTTTCGAAGATCTGATAAGTAAAGCCCTCACCGATATCGGCTTTTATACAATCCTCCTCCACTTTATCAGCCTGTACCACGGTGTAGACGTTCTGCCCCGTCATATTGACAATATACCGGTCCAGGTCCGCCAATGTCACATAAGCATATCCTCCGGATTCGAGAGCTGACCGGGGAATGGAGTAATCGATCGCATCAGGGCCTTTCCATGTCTCTCTGGCTTCTGTGGCAGAACCCTCTCCTTTTTCGTCATCATTTTTTGCTGTTTCCTGTGCATCCTGCCCATCCTGCAGATTTTCCTCATTCTGAGTACTCTGTTCCGCCTGTGTCTCAGCGGAAGCTCTTGCCTCAGACTCAGCAGTTTCCCGGTTCCCGGGCTCTGAGACGATGGAAGACAGGATCCCCAGTAACAGGAGTACTCCCGCCGCTCCCATTACTATTGAGAGGAGCCTTTTTTTCTTTTTCCTCTTTTTCCTGCTGCTTTTCCTGCGGGGCGCATTCAATTGTGTCTGCTGAAACTGTTGTCCCTGCATCGTTTCATTTCTGAAGGTATTCTGACTCTGTGCGTAACCGGCATTGCTCCCCTGTGATGTATAAGCAGGGGAAGGAGGAGCAGCGGCAGGATCATTCGATTGCTGCATCAGCGAACCGCCGCAATTAGGGCAGAACTTTGCAGGGCCCTCGATCGGGCTGTTACAATAAGGACAATTCATCTTTTTATTCCCCCTTTCCTGTTTTGACTGCAGACCGGTATTTTTTCAATGTAATATTCTTTCAATCAAAAATATTGTAGCAATTTTTCATTTTTTCCGTTCCCACCAAAAGGGTGGAATTACCCTCCTGTTTTTCCCGCGCCTTTCCCGCTGATGATCAGAAAATACTCAAGGCTCCCCCGCGAGTCTTGCGCGCATATCCCACGACTGTAGTCACGGCTATTGAGCAATGAAGAATAAAAAAAAGCCGCCGCGGTTCAACGCGGCGGGCCAGAAACACTCTGATATCATCCAAATTTATACTATATTCTATTACTTCTATTACAGGTCAGGAATCGGCTTCCTCCGCCCCCTTCAGCATGCCCTGTCCGTTTTTTCTGAGCATGCGGTTTACATCAGCGGGCTCGTACCTGCCGGAATTGACGGCCACGATCAGGACGGCGTCCCTGGGGAATCTGGCATAGAGGGGAGACATCCCGTAGATCTTCAGGGCCCGCTGGGTCTCCTCCAGGGTGAAGCGGCCGGCGAGGCACATCTTGATGATGACGTCCCTCTGCCTGGTATGCTTTTCGCCGGAGACCAGTTTGTATCCGTAGCCCTCTGAAATATCGGACCGCAGAAAGATCTCCTGCAGGCGGAAGCCGTTTTTCCGGACTGTTTCCCGCATGAAGTCCCCGAAGGGGTTCTTGCCGGTCAGCAGCTCGTCCTTCTGTCCGTCCAGATAGTCTCCCACCTGCTCAGGTGAGCTCTTTTTCAAAATACTGGTCAGTGTATTTGTCGTTTTTTCCATTCGGATCAACTCCCTGATTTATCTCTGGCCGGGGCAGATCTTTTCCTGTCTTTTCCTGTCTGAGCCCTGCCGGCCGGTTTCTCCAGCTTCCCGCCGGCTGCGGGGTTTGTCTGCGGATCTTCCACTGCCGGAAGGGTTCTTCACTCACTTCTTCCCGCAGCACTTCTTGTATTTTTTGCCGGAGCCGCAGGGGCAGGGATCGTTGGGGTAGATCTTCTGCGGTACGGTCCGGGGAGCGGAACCGGTCGAGGGCGCGGGGGCGGGCTTCGGGGTCTCCGCCTTCATTCTGCGCAGGGCCTTCCGGAAGGTTTCCTCTTCCGTCAGGTCATCGCCGGCATCATCAAAAGCTTCCTCTGTATAGTCGTAATCGTCGTCCTCATCGTCGAAGTCGTCCGTCCCGAAGGGAAGATTCTCCATGTCCTCCATCATCTGCCGGTCGATCTCGTTCTCGATCTGCTCCACAAGGTCCGCGTAATGCCAGCGCTTCTTTTCGTCGCCGGTCTTTTTATAGATCTTCTCGGCGCATCGATAGAGCTGCTCATATTCAGGGTCCGTGGAATCCTCTTTGGGCAGATGCTGGTCCAGGATCTCCAGGGCCCGGTCTGTCGCGCCTCTCTGATTCAGGATCAGGGCATATTCGGCAGCACAGTTCGGGCTGCCCGGCTCCTCCTTCATCCAGCGGGCAAACATGGCATCGGTTTCCTCCGGCTTTCCGGCCGCCTCGAGCAGGTCTCCCAGCGTTCCCCGGATGACGTCGGCGTCTCCCGCCTTCCAGGAAAAGGTGTCCAGGATCTCCCCGAGGATCCGGGCTCCCTCCTCCGGCATACCGGCATTGAGGTAGATCTCTCCCGCCTCGTCCAGCATATTGGCCAGGTCCATGCGGAAATCCGTGGCATCATCGATCTGCTCCGGCGACATGAATTCGAGGCCGCCGGTGGTTTCCCTGGCGTAATTGTCCTCCACAAAAGCCTTCAGCTCCGGCCAGAGGGCGGAAAATCCCTGCGCCGCCTTCTTATGTCTGTTAAACATCTGATCTTCGTCGACATCCTGCAGGGCCTCGCTGATCCGGCGCTCCCGCCCGGTCTCCCGGTCAGGGATCTTTTCCGCCCTGATCCTGTCGGCGCCAGCGACCGCCTTTTCGACACTTCTGCGGTAGCGGTTCTCCCGATAGGATCCGCCCGGCTGCATGACCTCAAAGAACTCTTCCACAAAAGCGTTGGCCAGCAGGGTCAGGGCCTGCTTGCGGTAAAAGCCCTTTCTCTGAAGAGTCCGCCAGGCTCCTGCGACAAAATCCGGCTGCCGGTCCTCGATCTGCTTCTGTGTTATCCTGAGGATCATCCTGCCCAGGCGGGGATTGTAGTCCTCTGTGATCTCCTCGTCGTCCTCTTCAAAATATTCATCCGACAGGTCCATGTCCTCACCGGCCGGAAGCTGCCCGAACAGGTCCTGCATCTGCCCGGAGGAATCTTTTGCTCTTCTGCTCATTTTTATCTTTTCCTTCTGCCGCAAGGCCGTTTCTCTGCCGCAGTTATGCTATCCTGCTGCGGCTTTGCCGTCCGGCCGCGGGATCATTGTCCGCCCGCGGGACCGCCCATTGTGTTCAGGCTGCGGCTTCAGTCCTCCTTGCACATCTCCTTATATGTTTTGATGATATCCACGATGATATAGGCGATATCATTCTCCGATGTATCATAAAAAAGGTCGTAGTTTTCCGGCACGCCCCACTTCCTGCCGGTGTGCTTTTCGTAATAGGCCTTCCTGCTGCTGTCCTTGCGATGGGTCAGCTCCTCGCATTCCTCCCTGGACAGGCCCTGGACACGGCAGGTCCTGGCGATGCGGGCCTCGAGCGGGGCGGAAATAAAGATGCTGAGGACCTTGTATCCCGCCTTGCGCAGGGCCTCGTCGGCGCAGCGGCCGACAAAGACCGCGTCTTCCTTTTCGGCGATCTGGCGGATCACCTCCTGCTGGAGCTCGAACACCGTCTCCTCCATGGAATCCTCCACCACGGCCTCCTGCTGGTCAAAGAGGAAGGGGTTCTGGATCATCTCATCCATCTCGCTGATATGCTCCACATTGAGGTCGCCCCGCTGGGCGGCGAGCAGGATCAGCTCATTGTCATAGTAGGTCATTCCCAGCCGGTTGGAGAGGTATTCCCCGATCTTGTGTCCTCCGCTGCCAAACTGTCTTCCGATCGTGATCAAGACTTTTCCCATGGGCTGCCTCCTTTACATTTTCTCTGCAGGTTCACATTAACAGTGTACCACATCTGTCTCTTTACCGTCCCATAAAAAAATCGGGCAGAGGGATTTTGATATCCGTCTGCCCGATCCACTGTATCACAGTTCAGTTTTATCCTGTCTCACGCTGTTACCAGTCTCACGCTGTTACGCGGGGACCCGCCTTCGCCCTTAAAAGATATGGCTGTTACGCGGGGACCCGTCCGCGTCCCGAAATGGTATGGAGCTTTTTTCATACTCGTACTGACAGCGGGGATATCATCCCTCCAGCAGGTATCTCTGCACGCTGGTGACGGCGTTTGCGCCGTCCGCGACCGCGGTGACGACCTGGCGGAGCTGCTTGGCGCGCACATCGCCGGCGGCAAAGACGCCGGGAATGCTGGTCTCGCAGGTCTCTCCGGCCACGATATAGCCGCCCGCGTTGGTCTCAATGCCGGTGCCGACGAAGCCCGAGCGGGGGGTGATGCCGACCGCGATGAAGACGCCGTCCGCCTCGATCACGCGCTCGGAGCCGTCATTTTTGTTGACGACCGTGACGGTGGCCACCCTGCCGGCGGTTCCGTTTTCCGCCGTACCCTCGTTGATGGACTTGAGGTTGGAATCCCAGACCATCTCCACATTGGGCAGGGCGAAGAGGGCTGTCTGCAGGGTCTTTACGGCGCGCAGCTCATCCCGGCGGTGGACGACATAGACCTTCTCACAGCCGCGGGCCAGGAAGATCGCGTCCTCCACGGCGACATCGCCGCCGCCCACGACGACCGTGGTCTTTCCGCGGTAAAAGGCGCCGTCACAGGTGGCGCAGTAGGACACGCCGCGTCCCGCCAGGGTCTCCTCACCGGGAACACCCAGATGGCTGTGGGCAGCCCCGGAGGCGATGATGACGGCTTTGGCCTCAAATGTGCCCTCGTCGGTCAGGACTTTTTTGACCGGCCCCGTCAGGTCCAGGCCCTCCACGGCGGCATTGACGACCTCGGCCCCAAGCTTCTCGGCGTGGTCCGCCATCCTCTGGGCCAGGTCCATGCCCGAAAGGCCGGGCAGACCGGGATAATTGTCGATCTCATAGGTGTCAATGATCTGTCCGCCATTGACGAAATTCTCTTCGATCAGAATATAGTCAAGCTCCGCGCGCGAAGCATAGATCGCGGCGGACAGGCCGGCCGGCCCGGCGCCGATAATGATCAGATCATGCATGGTCTTCTCCCTTTAAAACAATCGTGCCCCGGCTCCGATCAGCCGGAGTTCTCTCAAAACCGGATGCGCCGGCCTCACTGAGCGTTGGCTTCGAACTTCTGCTTCATGGCGGGCTTGGGGACTGCTCCGATGACCTCATCGACGACCGCGCCGCCCTTGAAGAACTTCATGTTGGGGATGCTCATGATGCCGTACTGCTGGGCGATCTCCGGATAATCATCCACATTGATCTTGCCGACCTTGATCTTTCCGTCATAATCCTCGGCCAGCTTGTCGATCACGGGGGACATCATCTTGCAGGGACCGCACCAGTCCGCATAGAAATCCACGAATACCGGGATATCGCTCTTCAGAACCTCAGCCTCAAAATTCTCATCTGTAAAAGTGTAGACCATTGTTATACCTTCCTTTCTGGAGTTTTAACTTGTTTTCAATTGTTTATATCAGGCAGTTACATTTTTCTTTATTAAATTGTTTGCAATTTAATTATACATGCTTCCGGCTCCTTGTCAAGCTTCGGATGAGCATGGGGGCGGTTTGGGGAGCCAGGGGACGGCGGGTTAGGAGACGGCGAGTCAGGGGACGGCGAGTCAGGGGACGGTTTGAGTCAGTGGGGACGGTTCTGTTGACTCATCTCAATGAGTCAACAGAACCGTCCCCACTGACTCAAACCGTCCCCACTGACTCACCAAACCGTCCCCACTGACTCACCAAACCGTCCCCACTGACTCACCGAACCCTGATTCAAGCCATCCCTGCCCCATCCAGGCTCATTCTCCCCTGGATAGCGGGAATTTCAGTGTGATCTCTGTCCCTCTTCCCGGCTGGCTGTCCATCTGTATGGCAGCCTTGTGGAACTGGGCGGCGTGTTTGACGATCGAAAGGCCCAGGCCGGTTCCGCCGATCT
>DGUF01000090.1 GCA_002394525.1 Lachnospiraceae bacterium UBA4317
TTATGGGATTATACTAGCATAAATTGTAAAAAAGGACAACCTTTTAACAGGATTTAACATCGTTTTGTCGAATCGCAACAAAATGCACGCAGGATTTTGTGCATAATTAACAGGCACAAAATCTATGGATAATTTGTTCGCGAGGTGTATTCCGTTATCCCGGAAAGGCCCCCGCAGGCGGCAAAAAAGCCGGATCCCGTTTTTCCGGGGTCCGGCTCACTATCTTAAATCCAGCAATTATCTTATCTTCAAATATCCAGAGCAGTGATCTTGCGGAGCATGTCCTTGACGGCCCTGGATTCCTCCTCGCTGAACTGGGACATGACCTCCCTGTCCACCTCGGTGACGACAGTCCTGACCGGAATCTCCAGATTCTTTGAGAGCTCTGTCAGTTCAATGTGGATGAACCTGCGGTCCGTGCTGTCGATCATCCTGCGGATCAGGCCCTTGTTTTCCATTCTCTCCAGGATGCCGGAAATCGTGGAGTTCTCCACTCCGAGATGCGCTGCGATCTCCTTGGGATTGTGCATGTCAAATTCCCAGATACATCCGAGTACGCCGTACTGGATCGGGGTGATGTCGAACTGGCTGAGATTCTTTTTCATGTACTGGAATACGACATGTTGCGCGCCCGTCAACAGGAAATTGATGCAGTTGTCCAGACTGTTCATAAACTGATCCTCCTATTAATTCGAGATTTGTAAATCCTGATTTTTGAAGCATCTCTTTTATCAACCTATGCCTGGCTTCCTATTCCCTGCTAAATTACTGCTACCCCCCGCAGGAAAAAATGCTGCCCGGATCACCGATGCATGCAGATAACAGATACTCTTGAGCATCATACCATATTTTTTTTCGATGTGCTATCAAAATAGCCAAAAATGTTCTACGATTATTCAACAGAATGCCGGATGTTATCAAATTATTTGTATAATATGCTGAATCAATCCATTTTTCCCGTGTGTTTTGCTCTTACGCGGATCTGTCCCCCGTAGGCCGCCGCCCGGACGGCCTGCCTGTGCTCCGGCGGTACCCTGCCGAGCTCCAGGGCCAGCCGCGCGCTCAGCATGGTGTTGCGGTCAAGGACCGTCACATTGCGGACCGCATAGGACAGGGCCTTCCTGGTCCCTGCCAGGACCAGGGCTCTTTTGGCCCTGGTGATGCCGGTATAGAGGAGGTTTCTCTGCAGCATGACATAGTGGTTCATGAGCAGGGGGATCACCACGACCGGGTACTCCGACCCCTGGGATTTGTGGATGGTCACGGCATAGGCCAGGACCAGTTCATCCAGCTCGGAGACATCATATTCCACCGTCCTGTCGTCAAAGGAGACAGCCAGCTTTCTTTCCTCCGGATCCACGCTGAGCACGACGCCGATATCTCCGTTGAAGACCTCCTTGTCGTAGTTGTTGCGGATCTGCATGACCTTGTCGCGGGCCCGGAAGACCGTCCCGCCCCGGTGGAGTCCGGGGCCTGCGGCCGGGGCCGGATTGAGGGCCTTCTGCAGCTCCTGATTGAGGTTGGAGGCGCCGATGACCCCCTTCTGCATGGGAGTCAGGACCTGGATCTCCGATGGCGGTACCCTGTAATAGCGGGGGAGCCGGACCCGGACCAGGTCCACGATGGTCCGCAGCGCGGCCTCCGCGGGCTCCACCTGCCTGCCCTGCTGATCTCCCATCCTGTCCGCCAGCCTCTCCATATCCGTGAAGAAGAAATCGCTGTTTTTCCCGTTGGAGATATCCGGCATGCGGCCCTCGTTGATCCGGTGGGCATTGGTGATGATCCTGCTGGTCTGTGCCTGCCGGAAAATGCGGGTCAGGCGGACGACCGGAAAGCAGTCGGAGTCGATCAGGTCCCGCAGGACATTGCCGGCCCCGACGCTGGGAAGCTGATCGATATCCCCCACAAAAATGACTGTCATGGTGTCCGGCACGGCCTTGAGGAGGTTGTAAAAAAGCAATAAGTCGATCATGGAGCACTCGTCCACGATCAGGACATCGCCCTCCAGGGGGTTCTCCTCGTTTCTGCCATAGCCCTCCGGGGGCTTGACCTCCAGCAGGCGGTGGATGGTCTTCGCCTCCATGCCCGTGGTCTCGGAGAGCCTCTTGGCGGCGCGCCCGGTCGGCGCGGCCAGGAGGATCCGGGCCCCGGCCTCCCTGTAGGCCGTGATGATCCCCAGGGTGGTGGTCGTCTTGCCGGTCCCGGGGCCGCCGGTCAGGATGAGGAGCTTGCTCCTTGCCGCCGCCAGGATGGCCTGGACCTGGATCTCATCATAGCGCATGCCGGTCCTGGCGGACACGCGCTCCGCCAGCCTGTCGGTATTGACCTCCAGCTCCCTCTGCCCCTGGAAGACCGCGGCCAGCCGGCGGACGCACCCTGTCTCCGCGAAAAAGAAGGGGGGCAGATAGATGGCGTCCTCCGGCAGCCTCTTCTCAGCTGCCGGGTCCTCCCGGGTGCTTTCCCCCGCGGCCAGCTCCTGAAGGGGCGGCTGTATGATCACATCCCTGCCCCGGATCATCTCATCCAGGGTCATGGACAGGATATTGTCCTCCACATCCAGAAGCTCCGTCCCCTTTTTCAGCAGCATCCCCCTGGTCGCGTAGCAGTGGCCCTCGTCGGCCAGGCGGTTGAGGGTATAGAGGAGGCCGCTCCTGAGGCGGGCATAGCGCTCATGTCCGAAGCCCATCTTCTCCGCTATGATATCCGCTGTCCGGAAGCCGATCCCCCAGATATCATCCGCCAGCCTGTAGGGATTGTCCTGAACGATCGAGATGCTGTCATTGCCGTAGGTCTTGTAGATTTTGGTCGCATGGCTGGTGCTGACATCATGCCCCTGCAGAAAAAGCATGATGTTCTTGATCTCCTTCTGCTCCTGCCAGCTCTTTTTGACCTGGTCGACCCGGTTTTTTCCGATCCCCGGGACCCGGAGCAGGCTGTCCGGGTCTGTCTCGATGACCTCCAGCGTATCTTTCCCGAATTCCTGGACGATCCTGCGGGCGAAGCCGGGGCCGATCCCCTTGATCAGGCCGCTCCCCAGATACTTTTCGATGCCGTAGACCGTCGCCGGCAGGGTCTCCTCAAAGGTCTGAGCCGAGAACTGTCGGCCGTATTTGGGGTCCATCTTCCAGGCCCCCTCCAGGCTGAGGACACTGCCCACATGGACCTCCGGCATATTGCCGACGACCGTGACCAGGTCGCTGAAGCCCCTGGCCCGGCACCGGATCACGGAATAACCGTTCATCTCATTGTGATAGGTAATGCGTTCCACGACGCATCGCAGCTTTTCCATCTCTGCCGCAGCCTCCCCTGCCGGCGGGTCCGGACCCGCCCGGCTCATCTCCTGTTGCAGACGCTCCGGTGCACCCGGAGCTCATCCTTTTTTCCAGATTCTCAGGCGCACCGGACCTCATCCTTTTTGCAGATTTGCCGGGGCGTCCGGGCCTCATCCTTTTTGCAGATTTGCCGGCGTCCCCCGGAACTCATCCTCTTTCGCAGACTCTCCGGCGCAGCCGGGCCTCATCCTTTTCTGTAGACCGGCCGGCGTCCGCGCAGCTCGTCGTAGATCTCGCAGTAATTGCGGTAGCGGATCCTGCTGATCTCCCCTCTCGCCAGGGCCTCCTTGACCGCGCAGTCCGGCTCGTTGATATGGATGCAGCCGTTGAACCTGCAGTCCGGCTCCCATTTTTCAAATTCCGGATAGTAGTAGTGCAGGCGGTCGGGCTCGATATCCTGGACCCAGAGGGATGTAAAGCCGGGCGTGTCCACCAGGTAGGTGTCCTCGCCGGCCGCCAGAAGCTCCACGTGCCGGGTCGTGTTTTTGCCCCTGCGGATCTTGCGGCTGAGCTCTCCGGTCTGCATATTGGCGTCCGGACAGAGGGCATTGATCAGGGTCGACTTGCCCGCGCCGCTGGGCCCGGTCAGGACCGTTGTTTTGCCGCGGAGGATCTGTCTGACCTCCCCCAGGCTCTCCGGGATAAAGCTGGAGATAAAAAGGACCGTGCATCCGCAGGCCTCATAGGTCTCCCTGAGCTCCCGGATCTCCTCCTCAGTGGCTATATCGCGCTTGCTGAAGCAGAGGATGGCATCCAGCTCCCGCTCCTGCATGGTGATCAGAAAGCGGTCCAGCATATTGTAGCTGGGCGCGGGATGGGTGATGGCAAAGATCAAAAGGGCCTGGTCCACATTGGCGACGTTGGGGCGGACCAGCTCCTTTTTTCTGGGCAGGAGTTCCCGCACGTTTCCCTCCATGGGCACACTGACCGTATCCGTGATATCGATCTCGACATCATCCCCGACGAGGGGCTTTTTCCCCAGGGCCCGGAAGATCCCCTTTGCCCTGCATCTGTAGACCTGATCTCCTGTGTGGACTTCATAGAAGCCCGCGATACTCTTGATGATTTTTCCCCTGGGCAATCCTTCACTCTCTTTCTGATCCATGCAGGATCTGAATCACGCGGCGCCTTCGGCCCGCCCAAAAACAAGGGGGCCAGGGCCGGCAAGACCCTGACCCCTCGACCGGGTTCACTCTTATCATGTATCGAGCGTTTTTTTCACTCTTTCCAATCATGCCGGAGCACGAAGTGCGCAGGCATCGCAAAAGAGAAATTCGTGAAGACGATTTCTCTTTTGCATCAGATGGAGGTTTGTGCTCCGTCACAAACCTCCGGAGTGAAAAATCTTGTATCGACAAGATTTTTCACTCTTCTTTTGTAAATGTCAGTTCTCTGGTGATCTCTTTCGTCTCGCCAAACTCTGTCGTCTCCTCAAATCCGCCGTCCGTAGCCCCGGCTGGCGCTTCGTCCCGGATAATATTTGTATAGGTCATGTAGAGGGTTCCCCTGGAGGCTGTGATCCCGGTGATGGATACAGGGAAGGGGAAGGTGGTCGTTGTGGCATTGAGGATCTCCTCGGAGTTTTCGCCCTCCGTCACGATGACCAGGGTCACGGGCGTGCCCTCCTGGTAGTCCGGGTCCTCGCTGTTGCGGGGCGCCTCGATCCTGGCAGAGTAAGTATAGAGGGGATCTCCGCTGACATCCAGGTCCACCTGGGTCCCCTCTTCCACGTATTCGCCCTTTTCAATGGACTGGCCGATGACTGTGTCGGGAGCATATCGCCCGCTGGTATCGGTGACGGTGGTCTGACCGGCCACCAGCCCTGCCTGCAGAAGCTCCGCGGCGGCCTGCTGCTCGGTCATGCCCAGGAGATTGGGCACCTGGACCAGGCCGGTGAGATCGGGTCCCTTGCTGACATAGATCACGACTTCCGATCCGACGGGTGCCTCCCCGCCGCCCTCGGGAGCCTGGCCGGTCACGAAGCCGGCGTCGACCTCCTCTGTGAAGATCTCTTCGACCACAGGGACCAGTCCGGTCTGCTGGAGAGTGGCCTCCGCCTCTTCCCGGGCAAAGTCGATCACATCGGGGATCTGCACCCTCTCGATCCTGGCGACCGTCAGGGTGACCGTGGATCCGACCGGGATCTGCTGGCCCTCCGCGGCCCCCGCCTCCATGACGATGCCCTCATCATACATGTCGGAGACTCCGTAGAGGACCTCTGCGCCCAGTCCGGCATTGGCCAGGTCCGCCTGGGCATCCTCCAGGGTCCTGCCGACCACGGCCGGCATGACCGTCATATTGGCAGCGGCCTGCTGGGTCACGGGCTGGGTCTGCGTCTGGGTCTGGGCCGCCTGGGCCTGGGCGGCCTGCTGCGCGGCCTCCCGCTCCGCCGCCTCCTTCTTTTCCGCGGCCTCTCTGCGGTTGAGGGCCACCAGGATGATGACCAGGCCGATCACGAGGACCGCGACCACGGACAGGACCTGCACGAGCCTGTCCAGGCGCCGCTCTCCCTCTTCGATCTCCACTTCATCCGGGCTCTCGGGCGCGGGCACGGCCTTCTTCTTTTCGCCGGATCCTCTGCCCGGCGCGGATTCCGCTCCTGTTTTGTCTCTGCCGCCCTTGTCGGAGGGCTTTGTCTCCGGGCCTGCGCCCGCTGCTCCCGCGGCAGCTGCCGCGCTTTTTTCTACAGTTCCCGCCTGACCTGCGGCAGCCGCGGCCAGGTCTCCCGCCAGGGCGGAGGACTTGCGCCGGATCTCCTCCCGGTCAGTCTCCGACATGGTGCGGGTTTCCGCCAGATTCTCCTCTCCCATCCGCTTGACAAAATTGCCGTCCGGATCATTGAGGGAATGCCTGAGGTCCGCCGCCAGCTCATCCATCGTCTGATAGCGGCGGTCAGGGCTTTTTTCACAGCATTTGAGCACGATCTGCTGGACACTGCGGGGCAGGTCCGGCACAAAGGACGCAGGATCCGGAAAGGGCTCCTGGATGTGCTTGAGAGCGATGGCGACTGTTGTGTCCCCCTCGTAGGGGACACGGCCGGTCAGCATCTCAAAGAGGGTCACGCCCAGCGAATAGACATCGCTCTTTTCATCGCTGTAGCCCCCGCGCGCCTGCTCGGGGGAGGTGTAGTGGACCGACCCCATGACATTGGAAGTAATGGTATTGCTGGTGGAGGCTTTCGCGATGCCGAAATCCGTCACCTTGACCTTTCCTTCCTTGGAAATAATGATGTTCTGGGGCTTGATATCCCGGTGGATGATGTGGCCTCTGTGGGCCGCCGCCAGTCCCATGGAGACCTGGATCGCGACCGTGACCGCCTCCCTCGGGGAGAGCTTTCCCTTTTTTTCTATATATTTTTTGAGAGTGATCCCGTTTACCAGCTCCATAATGATGTAATAGCTGGATTTTTCATCGCCGACATCGTAGACATTGACGATGTTCGGATGCATCAGGCCGGCTGCGGCCTGGGCCTCGGCGCGGAATTTGGATACGAATGTAGCGTTTTCCGAAAATTCCTGCTTGAGGACCTTGACGGCGACCATGCGGTTTAAGCGGTGGTCTTTTGCCTTATATACATCGGACATGCCTCCGGTGCCCACTTTCTCAAGCACCTCATAGCGGTCCGCGATCAGCATACCAATTTTTATCATCTTTTCTCCATCCTTGCGACAGGTACTGCCCGGCGCGGCCTCTCAGGGCCCCGGCAGGCAGCCGGTGACAGAAACTGTAACGCGCAGCACCGCTTGCTTATCCGAGCGAGGTCCCCCTTACGCCCGATCCGATCCCCGTATCAAAAGGATTGACAAGGATCGCGGAAATATTGTCCTTTCCGCCCGCCATATTTGCCTCATAGATCAGTCTGTCCGCAGCCGTTTCAAGGCTCCTGTGGGAAAAAACGATTCTGGCGATCTCCTCATCCTCCAGCATGGTCGTCAGCCCGTCCGAGCACAGAAGCAGAAGGTCTCCCTCATACAGGTTCTCCCGGAAAAAGTCCGTGACCAGGTCCTCCTCCGCTCCGACTGCTCTGGTGATGATATTTCTGTCCGGCACATGGCGGGCCTCCCTGCGGTCCAGCTTTCCGGCGCGGACCATCTCCTCGACCAGAGAATGGTCGATGGTCACCTGCCGGATCCGGTCCGGGTCATGCAGGATGTAGAGCCTGCTGTCGCCGACATTCGCGGCCAGGAGCCGGTTTTTGTCCACGACAGCCGCGACAAAGGTGGTCCCCATCCCATACAGGGAGGGATCCTTGGACGCCGCCTCGCGAAGATTCCGGTTGGCCTCTTTGAGCGCATGATCCAGAATGCGGGCAGGGTCGCCCTCCGTCGACCGGACGACCTCCTCGGCGACCGCGTCAACGGTAAACCTGGACGCGTAATCCCCGGCATTATGGCCGCCCATGCCGTCGGCGACAATATACAGATCAGGAAGCGCACCGACGGGTATATCGCTGGTGAATACATAGTCCTGATTCATTTTCCTGGTTCTTCCAGTGTCCGTGATAGAAAAAGATGATGGCATTTGAGCAGCCCCCCTGCTTCTGATCATTTGTAATTCCGTGAATGATTTTTTTCCCGGAAACAATATCCGCAAAAAATATTTCCCTGAATAAGAAGTCTTTGAAAAAGGATTTCTTCAAAAAAATCTCTTTGAAATTTCCACTCAGGACTCCATATAGCGGTTCCTCAGCTGTCCGCAGGCCCCGTCTATATCTCTTCCGAGTGCTCTTCTAATACTAACATTTACGCCATTATTTTCAAGTTCCATTTTAAAGGCCCGCACATGGGCGGTGTCCGGATGCCTGAATCCGCGCTCCCTGACAGGGTTGACGGGGATCAGGTTGATGTGGGCCTTGAGCGGGCGCGCGAGCCGGACCAGGCCCTGCGCGTCCTTTTTGCTGTCGTTGACTCCTTTGATCAGGCTGTACTCAAAGGTGACCTGCCTGCCCGTCTTTTTCGAATAGCTGCCGCAGGCCTCCATGAGCTCCGCGATGGTCCAGCGGTTGGCCACGGGCATGATCTGCCGCCGCTGCTCGTCCGTGGCGGCATGGAGGGAGAGGGCCAGGGTGACATGGAGCTCTTCCTGCGCGAATCTGTAGATGGCGGGGACGATCCCGCAGGTGGAGACCGTCACATTGCGCTGGCTCAGATTCATGCCCTCCGGACAGGTCAGAAGGCGCAGAAAGCGGATCAGATTGTCGTAGTTGTCAAAGGGCTCTCCCATCCCCATGACGACCACGTGGGAGATCCGCTCCCCCGTGTCCCTGGCGATGGCATAGATCTGCTCCAGCATCTCCGAAGCCGAGAGCGACCGGACCAGTCCGTGCAGGGTCGACGCACAGAAGCTGCAGCCCATCCTGCAGCCCACCTGGGAGGAGATGCAGACACT